>JANQFN010000044.1 GCA_028277825.1 Desulfarculaceae bacterium | reverse complement strand
GTGGAGAAGGTGCGCCGGGGATTTTTCACCCTGCTCAAGGTGGAGGACCGCTCCAAGCGCAAGGTGTTGCCGCATGAAAAAACCTTCACGGTGCACAAGGAAGACCGTTTCCAGCTCACCCAGGCCACCGCAGCCAACATCTCGCCCATCTTCGCCCTGTACCCCGACGACGAGAACCAGGTGATCCAAGCGCTCTACGACGCGGCCGAACCAGAGCCGATCCAGGACTTCTCCGGCCCTCTGGGCCTTCCCCAGCGGGTCTTTCGGGTGACCGACGCCACCGCCTGCCACCGGGTGCAGCAGCTCATGGCGGGCAAAACCATCTTCATCGCCGACGGCCACCACCGCTACGAGACCGCGCTGAACTACCGCGACTACATGCGCCAGTTGCACCCCGAGGCCGGCCCCGAGGCCAGCTTCAATTACACCCTGACCTATTTGTGCTCCATGAGCGACCCCGGCCTGACCGTGTTCGCCTGCCACCGCATGCTGCCCCACTTGGAGGGTTTTACCGCCCAGGACTTCCTGGCCCTGGCCGAGCCCTATTTCCAGGTGCGGGAGCTGTCCCTGCAGGGCACGCCCAAGGAGGTCAAGGAACGCATCACCGCGGCCCTGGCCCAGGCGGACGAAAAGGCCAACAGCCTGGGCCTGGTGTCCAGCGACAGCCAAAAGGCCTATCTGCTCTCTCTCAAGGAGGGGGTGATGGACGGCTTCAGCGGACCGGACGTGGCAGGCCCCCTGGGCAAACTGGACGTGGCGGTGTTGACCAGCGTGGTGCTGGAAAAAATCCTGGGTCTGGACAACGAAATCCGGGACCAGGAGCACACCATCGAGTACCTGGCGGACATGAACTATGTCTTGGATCAGGTGCAAAGCGGGCGCGCCCGTCTGGCCTTTTTGCTCAACCCCACCAAGGTGTGCCAGGTCAAGGAAGTGGCCACCGCCGGTTTGATCATGCCTCGCAAAGCCACCTACTTCTACCCCAAGGTGCTCACCGGCCTGGTGCTCAACCCGCTGGACCCGGCCGAAAACGTCTCCGGCTGCGGGGGATAGGTCTTGCGCGGTGGCCGAGCCCGAAGGAAAAGAGCCCGCCACCACCACTGAAGACCGCCTGGGCCGCCACACCTTGGAACAACCCAAAGATGGCTATCGTTTTTCCATAGACAGCGTGCTTTTGGCTGCCTTCGCTCCCCGGGTGGAGGGCCCGGTGGCCGACTTGGGGGCCGGCTGCGGGGTGCTCTGCGTACTTCTGGCGGCCAAGGGCCTGCCCGGCCCCTTCAGCGCCCTGGAGATCGACCGACTGGCCGCCCGGTGCTGCGGGCGCAACTTCGCCCGGGCCGGGGTGGCGGGCCGGGTTTTGCTGCACGACCTCTCCCGGGCCCACGCCGAGCTGCCCAAGGGCTCTTTCGCCCTGGTGGTGAGCAATCCGCCCTTTGGCCGTCCTGGTCACGGCCGCCTCTCGCCCCAACTCTCCCGGGCCAGGGCCCGGCACGAACTGGCCCTGGCCGCCGCCGACCTCTGGCTGCGGGCGGCGGAGCTTTTGCCCGCGGGCGGGCGTCTGGCCCTGTGCTGGCCGCCCAGCCGCCTGCCCCGGGCCCTGGCCAGCCTGGAGGCCAACCGCCTAGCCCCCAAGCGGCTGCGCCTGGTGCATGGCCGTGCGGATTTGCCCGCCAAGTTGGCCCTGATCGAAGCGGTCAAAGACGGCGGAGAGCAACTGACCGTGGAGCCGCCCTTGGTTGTATTTGCACGGGAGCGGGAGTATACCCCCGAGGTGGCTGCTATCTACCGGGAGCTTTGCGGGCTCTGAGCAGGGCGCTGAGCGCACCGGCCAGGGCCCGGCGCAGTTGGGGATCGGTGACCCTTTGCAAGCTGGCGGCCACCTCTTTCTCCTCAGAGGGGCTCAACTCCGGCAGCGGCGCCTCGGGTTTCGGTTGCGGGGCCGGGGTGGAGGCGCTGACCAGCTTGAGCCGCTCCACCTGAAAGCCGGCTTGCTTCAGTTTGGCGCAGAGTTCCGGCCCGATCAGGCTCAACTCCTGATTCCAGGCCGCGCCGGACACCGCCACCACCAGGGAGCCGTCCCGCTCCAGGCACACCGGCAGGGCCCGGCGCGTGATGGCCTGGCCGGCGGCCTCGCGCCAGGCGGCCAGAAGCTCGGGAGGAGGCAGGCGCGCGGCCACCTGACCGGGAAGCATGCCGGACAAGAGGTCTTTTATAGAGGTGGGTTCGCCTGACATGGCCCCAGTATAGGCGGCGCCCTGGCTGAGGCCAAGGCGTTTGTGCGCGGCTGACTGTTTTACGGCGCCCCGCGAGGCTCACCCGCGCCGCCCGCCCGCCCCTTTCGCCGTCCTTGCCAAGCCATTTTTCAGGTTATAGACTGGGGCAGCTTTTCAGCCCCAGGCCCGCCCCAAGGAGAACCCATGAACAGCCAAGTCCCGGCCAAGCAACCGGTCTTCTACCGCTGGCTGGTTTTCACGGTTCTGGCCCTGGGCTACCTGCTGGTCTATTTCCACCGCACCTCGCCGGCGGTGGTGGCCCTGGACATGATGGCCGATCTGCAGGTGGGGGCGGCGGCCACCGGCCTGTTGGCCTCGGCCTATTTCTACCCCTACGCCCTGATGCAGATCCCGGCCGGCCTGCTTTCCGATTCCTGGGGCCCCAGGAAAACCATCAGCGTGTTCTTCGCCCTGGCCGGCCTGGGCTCCATCCTTTTCGGCCTGGCCGGCTCCTTGGCGACAGCCATCGCCGCCCGGGTGCTGGTGGGCCTGGGCGTGGCCATGCTGTTCGTGCCCACCATGAAAGCCCTGACCAAATGGTTCAAGCATGAGGAGTTCGCCCGGGCCATGGGCATTCTGATGGCGGTGGGCGGGGCCGGAGTGTTCGCCGCCGCCGGGCCTCTGGCCTGGCTCTCCCAGCAGATCGGCTGGCGGGGCAGCTTCATGACCATCGGCGGGGCCACCCTGATCCTGGCCGCGCTGGTCTGGCTGCTGGTGCGCAACACGCCCCAGGAGTTGGGCTATGCCGCGCCCAACGAGCCCGAGACCCTTCAGGCGCAGCCAGAGGCCATCGGCCTGTGGCAGGGCATGAAGATGGTGCTCAGCTCACGCCACTTTTGGCCCCTGGCCATCTGGTTCTTCTTTACGCCGGGCGGGGTGTTTTTCAGCTTCGGCGGACTGTGGGCCGGGCCCTATCTCATGCAGGTCTACGGGCTGAGCGGCACCCAGGCCGGCGGCGTGCTGAGTATGCTGGCCGTGGGCATGATCGTGGGCAGCCCCATCCTGAGCTGGATCTCGGACAAGGTGCTGGTCTCTAGAAAGAAGCTGATCCTGATCACCTCCAGTTGCACGGTGTTGTTGATGCTGCCTTTGGTCTTTGCCACCGGGGCCATGTCCTTGCCCTTGCTCTATGTCTGGTTCTTTCTTTTAAGCGTATGCACCAGCGCGGTGGTGGTGGTGGCCTTCACCTCGGCCAAGGAACTCTTTCCGGTGGCCATCGCCGGCACCTCCACCAGCCTGGTCAACCTGCCGCCGTTCGTAGGCGGGGCGGTGATGCAGCCGGTGTTGGGCTGGCTTCTGGAGGTGCAGGCGCCGGCGGCCACCGCCTATGGAGCCACCCAATATGGGCGGGCCTTCATCCTCTATCTGGTGCTGTCGTTGATTTCGCTGGTGGCCGCCTTTTTCCTGAAAGACACCTTGAAGCGCTCACCATGAACCAGGTGCTCGGCAAGCAAGCGGAGGGAATAAGTGAGCCAAGTTGATTTGAAGCAGGTGCGCGCCCGGGCCAAGGAGCTTCTGGGGAGCTATTGCCGGGTCTGCCCGGTGTGCGACGGCCGGGCCTGCGCCGGCCAACTGCCCGGCATGGGCGGGGCGGGCTCAGGCAGCTCATTTATGAACAACGTGCGCGCCTTAAGTGAGCTGAAGTTCAACCTGCGGGTGTTGCACGGGGTGAGTGAGCCCGACACCAGCACCGAGATTTTCGGGCAAAAACTGAGCCTGCCGGTGCTGGCCGCGCCGGTCACCGGTATGAAACACCACCTGGGCGAGCCGGTCAGCGAGGACGAGTACGCCCAAGCGGTCCTCTTGGGTTGCCGGGACGCCGGCAGCATGGGCTGCGTGGGCGACGGCACCCAGCCCGAGTTCCTGGAGGCCGGAGCCCGGGCCCTGGGCGCGGTGGAGGGACGGGGCCTGGCCTTTATCAAGCCCTGGCCGGGCCAGGAATTCTTCGACGCCCTGGACAAAGTCCCCAACGCTGTTGCGGTGGGCTCGGACCTGGACGGAGTGGGTTTCGCCCTGCTGCGCGCGCGGGAAAACCCCGTCAAACCCTGGCCGCCAAGCAAGCTCAAGGAAGTCATCGCCCGGGCGGGCAGGCCCTTTATCGTCAAGGGCGTGATGACCCCGGACGAAGCCGAACTGTGCGCCCAGGCCGGGGCCGCGGGCATCGTGGTCTCCAACCACGGCGGCCGGGTCTTGGACATGACCCCGGGCAGCGCCCAGGTGCTGCCCGCCATCGCCCGGGCGGTCAAGGGCAGCCTGACCATCCTGGCCGACGGCGGGGTCAGAAGCGGCGGCGACGTTCTCAAGATGCTGGCCCTGGGCGCTGAGGCGGTGTTGATCGGCCGGCCGGTGATCGTGGCCGCGGTGGGCGGCGGCTCCGAGAGCGTGGCAGCCTATTTGGACACCTTGCAAAAAGAACTGGCCACGGCCATGATCCTCACCGGCGTAGCCCGAGCGGATGAGGCTGGCCCGGAGATACTGTGGCGGGGATGAAATGCCGTCGTCTGCAAGTTGTGAACATCGATTGACCTTAAGCAAACATCATGCGTAACGGGATCTTCCCTTCAAGGTTGCCATGGAGAAAGTAACAACTCTTTTAATAGACAGCTCCTGTTCATCGGCGGCTGGCGAAGCCGAACGTTTCGCCTTCATGAGATGCGCGGCTTAAAATGCGTGGCCGAGATATTTTGCTGATCGTAGTGGCCTTCGCCGGCGTGGCCGGAGGCGTGTTCCTGCCCGATGCGGCCCTGGTGTTCACCCCGGCCACCTTGCACATGATGATCGCCATCCTCTACATGAGCTTTTTGCGCATTGATTTTGCCAGCCTCACCCGCTTAGGTCCCGCGGAACTGGGCCGGGTGATCCTGTGGACCCTGTTGAAGCTGATCGTGCTGCCGGTGATCATGTGGGGCCTGGCTGCCTGGCTGGTGCCGGATTGGGCCCTGGCGGTGCTGCTCCTGGCCGGGGTGTCCGCCGGGGTGACCGCGCCCTTTTTCGCCCAGGTGCTGGGAGTGGACGCCTCGCGCACCCTGCAGGTCACGGTGCTCAGTTCCATCCTGGTGCCGGTCACCCTGCCCGCCCTGGTCAAGCTCCTGATGGGTGCGGCGATGGACATCCCCTTCAGCCACATGTTCCGCCTGCTGGCCCTGGTGATCTTCGTGCCCCTGATCCTGGCCTATCTCACCAAAAAAGTCTGGCCTGCTCTGCTGAGCCATCTGGACCGGGTGCAGTTTCCCCTTACTTTGGCGCTGTTCCTTTTGATAAACGCCGGGGTGTTCGCGCCCTACGCCGGTTTCCTGCGCCGCCAGTTGGACGACGTGGGCATTGCCATCGTGCTGGCCTATTTCGTGGGCGTGGCCTATCTGTTGATCATGTGGCTGGTGGTGGCCCTGAGCCGCCGCAAGGACCAGAGCCTGGCCGGCGGAGTGGGCCTGATTTTCGTGAACAACGTGCTGGTGGTGGTGTTCGCCGCGCGCTTCTTCGGGCCGGAGTGCCCCTTGCTCTCCGCGGTTTACATGCTACCCTTGTTCATGTCCCTGGTGCCCCTGCGCATCCTGGCTTCGCGCATCCTGCCTAAGGAGACGCCATGAGCTGGTTCCTGATTGTCTTTCTCTCCGTATACACCACCCTGCACTTTCTTTACTATTTGGCGGTCCGCCACCTGCTCCCCAAACGCCCCGGCCCCCATCTGTTCCTCTGGGGCTGGTTCGTCCTGATGATACTGGCCCCCATACTCACCGTGTTGGCCGGCTCCGGGGGCCACACCGGCCTGGCCCGGGCCCTGGGCTGGGCGGGCTATGTCTGGATGGGCTTCATGCTCCTGGGCCTGGCCTGCTTTCTAGCCCTGGGCCTGATCCGCCTGGCCTGGTGGCTGTTGGGCAAGGCCTGGCCCGGTGTCAAACAGCCCCAAAGCTGGCGCCGGCCCCTGGCCTTTGCCCTGGCGTTTTCCTTTTTACTCACCGCCTATGCCGGCTGGTCGGCCACCCAGGTGCGTCCGGTGCGCCTGCAGATCGCCACCAGCAAGCTGCCCGCAGGCACCAAGCCGATCAGCATCGCCCTGACCAGCGACCTGCACCTGGGGCACCTGGGGGGCATCAGCCGCCTGAACCGGACCCTGAAGATCATCAAGGCGGCCAAGCCCGATATGTGGATCGACGTGGGCGACCTCTGGGACCGGCCCCTGCTGGACGCCGCCCGTCTGTGCGCCATGCTGCGCGCGGTCAAGCCGCCCTTGGGGAAATACATCGCCTTTGGCAACCACGAGCACTACGTAGGGCTGAGCACCTCCCTGGCCCTGGCCCGAGCGGCCGGCTTCCAGGTGCTAATGAACCAGGGCCTGGTGGTGGACGGCAAGTTCAACCTGGCCGGGGTGCTATCCTCGCGGAGAATCATGCCCCAGCGCGACCAAGCGGCCCTGGCCAAAATGAACCCCAAGCTGTTCACCGTGTTTCTGCGCCACCGGCCCCTTGTCAACCCTGGCATCTATAAGCACATAGACCTGCAGCTTTCCGGCCACACCCACGGCGGCCAGGTGTTTCCCTTCCACTTCATCACCAAACTGGTATTTCCTTGGTTTCAGGGCCTTTACCAGTTGGACAAAGACACCAAGCTCTACGTCACCCGCGGCACCGGCACCTGGGGCCCGCCCCTGAGGCTCCTGGCCCCGCCGGAGGTAACCCTGATAGAATTGGTGCGCCGGGATAAATAGAAAAACCAGCCGCCCGCACGCGGAGGTTTTCGCTATGTTCGATTTTCTGATGAGCCCTGAAGAGATCCAGTTGCGCGAAGAGGTGCGTGAGTTGGTGGCCTGGGTGCCCCGCCAAATGATCCTGGACATGGACCAGGATAAGATCACCTTTCCCAAGGAGTTCTTGGCCGAGGCCGGCCGCAGGAACCTGATGGGCTGCCGCTACCCTAAAGAGTGGGGCGGCCGCGGCATGGACTGGGCCGCAACCTGCATGGTCATGGAGGAGGTGGGCACCCTGGGCTACATCTTCTCCTGCGTCTTCGGGGTGGGGGCCGAGCTGGTCTGCGACGCCATCATCCTGCACGGCACGGATGCCCAAAAGGAAAAATACGTCAAGCCGCTCTTGGCCGGCGAGATCTTCGCGGCCGAGTGCCTCACCGAGCCCCGGGGAGGCAGCGACTTTTTCGGCACCACCACCACCGCCGAGGACAAGGGTGACCACTTCCTGGTAAACGGCCAAAAGCGCTTCATCGTGGGTGCGGAGGGGGCAGACTACTTCCTGGTCTACGCCCGTACCGACCCCGATCCTAAAGCCGACCCCCACCAGGCCCTGACCTGCCTGATCGTGGACCGGGGGCCGGGCGTGGAGGTGGGCTATCTCTACGGCCTCATGGGCTGCCGGGGCGGCGGGGCGGGCCGTTTGGTGTTCAAGGACGCGCGCGTGCCCAAGGAAAACGTGATCGGTACGGTGGGCGGGGCCCTGACCGTGTTCAACACCATGATGATCCCCGAACGCCTGGGCACCGCCGCCATGACCATTGGCGCCGCCCGGCCCGCCCTGGACATCGCCACCGGCTACAGCACCCGGCGCAAGGCCTTTGGCCAGACCATCAACCAGTTCCAGGGGGTCAGCTTCCAGGTGGCCGAAGCCGCCACCCTGCTGGACGCCAGCCGGGCCATGGTGTATGCCACCGCCCGGGCGGTGGACGCCGGCGTGGAGCCCAATCAGGTGCGCCGCCTGGTGTCGGAAACCAAGAAATTCGTCACCGGGTCCTGCCAGGAGGCGGCCAAAAAGGCCATGCAGGTCATGGGCGGCATAGGCTACACCAGCGTGTTCCCCATCGAGCGCATCGTGCGCGATTTGGGCCTGGCTTCCATCTGGACCGGCAGCAACGAGGTGATGAGCATGATCATCGCCCATGAATGGTACCGGGAATACCACCGGGCCAAGGCCGTACGCGATCACGAGGCCGACGCCCCGGCCGCCCATGAGCCCGAGGAAAAGATCTACGAATAACCAATGTACTTTCTGGAGACATTGGCCTTGGCCGTAGCCCTGGGCTGCGACGCCTTTGCCGTGGGACTGGCCCTGGGCGCGGTGCATCACGCCCCGGCCCAGGTGTTCCGCATGTCATTCTCCTTCGGCTTCTTCCAGTTCGCCATGCCCCTGATCGGCTGGTGGCTGGGCGGGCACGTCTCCCGCTTCGCCCAGGAATACGCCCCCTGGATAGCCTTCGGGCTTCTTATGATCATCGGGCTGAATATGATCCGCAGCAGTCTGAGCCCGGACAAGCAAAAGCAGGACACCTCCGACCCCACCAAGGGCTGGAGCCTCATGGCCCTGTCGGTGGCCACCAGCATAGACGCCCTGGGGGTGGGCGTCTCCCTGGGGGTGATGCACCGGCCGGTGTTGGGCCCGGCGCTGATCATCGGCCTGGTAGCGGCGGCCATGACCCTGATCGCGGTCAAGTTGGCCAGCCTGGTCAGCGCCCGCTTGGCCCATCGCATGGGCTTTGTGGGCGGCCTGGTCTTGATAGCCATCGGCGTCAAGGCGGTCATAACCTAGCTTGACGATCCGCTCCGGATGACCTAAGATAGAATTACATAACGGAGGCGGCGCCCGTTTGGGCTGAAAAGGGAAGACGGTGCGAATCCGTCGCGGTCCCGCCGCTGTATCCGGGGACGAAAACCGCCGACACGCCACTGTAAGCTATAACGGGAAGGCGCGGCCAGTAGGACGATCCGGAAGCCAGAAGACCTGCCGCCTCCACGACCCGCTTACCGGCGAGGTACCGGAGCCAAAGGTCTGACACCCAGGTGGCGCACCCCAGGCAACGGCGGGTCACCTGGGTGACCAAGAAACAGGGTGCAATCCCCCAGCCAAAAGTGGCTGGGGGTTTTTTTTATGAACCACAGCCACCTAACTCCTTCCCCTGCAAAAGGAGGCAAGGGCCAGCCTCCAGGGGATAACCCCAGCGGCCCCGGGGAAAGCCACAGTCCCCGGGGCCGCATTTTTGACCAGGCAATCTTGTTTCAGACCAGGGCGTCGCGGGGAGTGCGGCCCTCCAGCCAGTCCAATATGTTGCGGGCGGCCTGCAGGGCGATTTCGCGGCGCACCTGATCGACGGCGGAGCCCAGGTGGGGGGTGAACAGAGTGCGTTCAGTGTCCGCCAATAGGGCGTCGGGAATGCCCCTAGGCCGGTCGGGCCGAGCCCAGTCCTCCATCTCGAACACATCCGCGCCGTAACCGGCCAGATGGCCCTCTTGCAGAGCGGCGGCCACGGCCTCCTCGTCCACCACACTGCCCCGGCAGACGTTGATGAGAAAGGCCCCGGGCTTCATGGCGGCCAGAGCCCGGCGGTCGATCAGGTGCGTGGTCTGGCTGGTCAGCGGCACCAAAGGCAGCAGGTAGTCGCTGGCGGCCAGCACCTGATGGTAAGGACGGAAAGAGACCTGGCATCCCGCCTCCTGCTCCGCGTCCAGGGGTTGGGTGTCAAAGTAGATCACTTCCATCTCAAAGCCAATGAGGCGCCGGGCCAGGGCCCGGCCCACCCGGCCCAGACCGATGATGCCCAGGGTCCGGCCTTGCAGTCCGGCCCCATAGAGCCGCGGCCGCCAGCCCTGGAATCCGCCGCCGCGCAGGTGACGGTCCCCGGCCAGGATATTGCGGCCCAGGCCGATGAGCAGTCCCAGGGCCAACTCGGCGGTGGGGATGGTCAACAGGTCCGGCACGATGCTGAACCAGGCTCCGTGGCGGCGTATGGCCGCCACATCAAAGTTGTCATAGCCCTTCAGAGCCGCAGCCACCATCTTAAGGTGAGGGCAAGCGGCCAGGAAGCTTTCGTCGATGGTATCGGGCATGAACACCATGATGGCCTGGGCGTCGGCCGTGCGGTCCTTTATCTCCCGGCGGGGGAGGGTCTGCTTGCTCTGGTTGGTCAGCAGCCGGCAGCGGCCGTCCAAGAGTTCGAGCACCTCGGGGTGTACCCAGTGGGTGATGACCACCTTGGGTTTCTCGGCCATGGCGGCTCCCCTCACTTGAATTTGATCCGCAGCCAGGAACCCAGGGCGTCCACCAGACTGACCATCACCAGGATGACGATCAACAGGGCGGAGACCTCCTGGTATTGCATGATGCGCAAAGAGCCGATCAGCTCGAAGCCGATGCCGCCGGCGCCCACCATACCCATGACGGTGGAGGCCCGGAAATTGTATTCCCAGCGGTAGATGGTGACATCCATGATCTGAGGCACCACCTGAGGCATGACTCCGTGCAGAATCACCTGCAGTTGCCTGGCCCCGGAGGCGCGCACCGCCTCAATGGGTTCGTCGGCCACGTGTTCAATGGACTCGCTGAAAAACTTGCCCACCATGCCCACGCTGTGTAGACCCAAGGCCAGCACGCCGGGCAGCGGCCCGAAGCCCACCGCGGCCACGAAAATGATGCCCATGATCAACTCGGGCACCGCCCTGAGAAAATTCAACAACCAGCGGGCGGCCTGGTAAACCAGGGGATGGGGCGAGGTGTTTTTGGCGGCCAGAAAGGCCAGGGGCAGGGACAACACCACGGCCATGGCGGTGCCGGCCACGCTCATGGCCAGGGTGTCGAACAACGGTTTGATCCAGTCGGCGGCCTTGGAGAAATCAGGGGGCATGGATTCCAGCCCCAGGCTTATGATGGAGGGGATTCCCTCCGAGAGCCGCTCCAAGTCCAGAAGCCCCACATAATAAGAGCAGATGACGATGGCCGCGCCGACCATCGCCATCTGCATTGTGGAGCGCTTCCAGCTACGCCGGTATTGTTGGATCAACCGCTCACGGCCCGCCTCGCGGTCCAGGGTGACTTGAGCGGTTTTTCCCATGGCAGGGGGTTTCTCCTTATTGTTTGGCCAAATTCAGGTTCAAAAGCTGGGCCAGTTGGCGCACCACGTCGTAGTCCTGATCAGTCATGGGGCCGAAGCCGGTGGCTTTTTTGAAGGCCTTTAGGACGCTTGGGTCCTTCAGGGTTAAAAAGGCCTCACTGATCTGGGCCTTCAGCACCGGATCCAGGTCACTGCGCATGGTCCAGGGGTACTGGGGGAAAGGCTTGGAAACGGCCAGCACCCGCACCTTGTCGGGGCTGATGATGCCCTTTTCCACCAGGGCCTCGAAAATCGGTTTGGACAGGCCGCCGGCCTGGGCCCGGCCCGACTGCACCGTCACCGCCACCGCGTCGTGAGAGCCCACGTGATGGCCTTGATAGTTCTTGCCGGCCTGGAGGCCCTTGGCTGCCAGCATGGACTTGGGGATCAGGTGCGAGGAGGTGGAGGCGGGGTCGCCGTAGGCCATGTCCTTGCCCTTGATGTCCTCGATTTTCTCGATACCGGCCGCCACGTTGCCGATGACCACGGCGTGATAGGTGGTCTTGCCCTTTTTGGACAGGCCGGCAAAAGCCTCGATGGGGGCGCCCTTGGCTTTGGCCATGGTGTAGGACAAAGGCCCGAAGTAGGCCACGTGGATGCGGCCGTGGCGCATGGCCTCGATCATGGAGGAGTAGTCGGTGGTCACCACCAGATCGATTTTCTTATCCAGGCTGTTTTCCAGGTATTTTTTAAGAGGCAGGTTGTTTTTGATGACCGTGGAGGCGTTCTCGTCCGGCAGCAGGGCCACCTTGAGAACCTTGGGGTTGGGGTCAAACTTGGCCGCGGCCGGAGCGGCCACCAAGGCGACCGCCACCAGGGCGATCAGGATGCAAAGCAATCTCTGCATGACTCACTAACTCCTTTATAAATGGCTTGGCAATGGTTGGGGGCGGCGTCAAGCGGTGTCAAGCGGCCAGAGCCTCCCCGTTGTAAATGCAGTGCAGGGTTTGGGGGCACAGGCCGGCGGGAGGCCCGTCGTAGCTGACCTTGCCCTCGGCCAGGGCGATGATGCGGTCGGCGAACTGCTTGGCCAATTCGATCTGGTGCAGGCTGACCACGGCCAGGATGCCGTCCTCCTTGCAGATGCCGGACAGGATTTCCAGCACCCGGTTGCTGGTGGCCGGGTCCAGGCTGGCCACCGGCTCGTCGGCCAGCATGATGCGCGGTTTTTGCACCAGGGCGCGGGCAATGCCCACCCGCTGCTGTTGGCCGCCGGAGAGTTTGTCCACCCGCTCCAGGGCCTTGTCCGCCAGCCCCACCCGGTCCAGACACTCCAGGGCCAACTCCAGGTCGCTCTGGGGCAGGGGAAACACCCCCCTCAGCGGCAGGTGGTAGCCCAGGCGTCCCACCAGCACGTTTTGCAGGGCGCTGTGGCGGCCGATGAGCTGGTGCTGCTGGAAGACGATGCCGGTGCGCCGACGGTGCTCCCGCAGCACGGGCCCGGGCTTGATCTCGCCCAGACCCTCCACTTCCAGGCTGCCCTCGCTGGGGTGATTGAGGAAGTTTAGGCAGCGCAACAGGGTGGATTTGCCGGCGCCGGACTGGCCGATAAGGACCGTGAACTGCCCCTGGTGCAGAGTTAGGCTGACCGGATGCAAACCGGTGAAGCCGTTGGGGTATACCATGCCGAGGCCATTGAGTTTTATCACGTTTCCTTCTCCGGCTGATTTCCCAAAAGCGGCGGGCGGTGCCTGCGCCTGTCCGTGAATCTGAGGATCAGGATAGAGGGGGATTGTTACAGCGCCAGAGCGCATGTGTTACATTGCCAAAGCGGTCCGGTTACATGAGTGTGATGGCGGTCAGGCTTTGCCGGCGAATTGGAACTGGCCGGGCTCTGGGGATAGTCCGGGCCCAAAAAAAGGGAGCCCCCCTTAGGGGGCTCCCTCATGGATTGCGGTTATTTGCAGCTGGCGCTTAGTCCAGGGTGGGCCGGGGCAAGAGCCCGGCACCCTCGATGACCTCTTTGGCGCGGTGCTCCCACTCGATGGCCATAACGTGCACCCCGGCCACGCCCTCCATCTCCTTCATCTCCTCGATCTGCTCGATGGCGATCTTGATGCCCTCGGCGCCCTGGTCCTTTTTGTCCACGCCCTTGAGCCGCTGCACGATCTCGGCCGGCACGTCCATGCCCGGCACGAACTTGGCCATGTAGTTGGCCATGCCCACCGACTTCATGGGAGTGATGCCGGCCAGGATGTAGCACTTCTCGTGCAGGCCCATGTCCACCGTCTGCTTCATGAACTCCCGGAACTTGTCCATGTTGTAGATGCACTGGGTCTGGATGAAGTCAGCCCCGGCGGCGATCTTCTTGGCCAAACGGTGCACCCGGTACTCGAAGGGGTCAGCAAAGGGGTTGGAGGCCGCGCCGATGAACAGCTCGGGTGCGCCTTCCAAGTCCTTGTCGTTTAAGAACTTCTTCTCGTCGCGCATCTTCTTGAAGGTGGCCAGAAGCTGCACCGAGTCCAAGTCGTAGACGTTCTTGCCCTCCGGGTGGTCGCCGAAGCGCTGGTGGTCGCCGGACAGACACAAGACGTTCTTGATGCCCAGCGCGGTGGCGCCCAGGATATCGGCCATCAGGGCTAGGCGGTTGCGGTCGCGGCAGACCATCTGGTAGTTGGGCTCCAGGCCCTCGTCGATGAGTATTTTGCAGGCGGCCCAGGAGGCCATCCTGACCACCGCGGTCTGGTTGTCGGTGATGTTCACCGACTCCACGATGCCCTTGAGGTAGGAAGCCTTGTGGCGCACCTCCTCGGCGTCGTTGCCTTGGGGCGGACCCAACTCACCGGTTACCGCGAAGTGGCCCGCGGTCAGCATTTTTTCCAGGTTGCTTCCGGCTTTCATTGTTTCAGGTCCTCCCTCACTCTGGTGCGCGGTCCGCCGTCACGGGACGTGAGCCAGTTTTTGTTGGGCCACACCGTCTCCAACTCTTGCAAGCGGCCCATGGCGGCCATTTTGTCCACGATCTGGTGCCACACGCAGGGCACGTCCTTGCTGATCTCGCAGTTGCCGCTGGCCGAGCCGCCGCAGGGCCCGTTCATCAGACTCTTGGAGCAACGGGCGATGGGGCACAGCCCGCCGAAGTTATGCACCAGGCAGTTGCCGCAACTCTGGCAACGCTCCACCCACACCCCGTGCTCGGTGGCCCCGCCCATAAAGGTGGTGTTGATGCCTGGGAACACCGCCACCAGGGGGTAGCGCTCGGATACGAACTGGGGCCCCACCCCGCAGGCGATGGACACGATGGCGTCATATTCCTCGGCCACCTCGGCCAGCTCCTCGATGTATTCGGGGTCGCACTGGCGCTCGATGGTCATCTCTTCCACCGATGGCGGCTGGCCCTCTTTTTTGCGGGCGATGCGTAAGGCGCTGGCCAGGATGCCCACTTCCTTTTCGCCGCCCACGTTGCACACCGTGACACAGCCCCGGCAACCCAGCACCAGGACCTTGTCGCGGCCCTCGATCATCTCCAGAATCTCTTCCAGAGGTTTGCTGTCACCTATGATCATGCGACTTTCCTTCCTCTACCAGGCAAAGCGCCCGCTCAGGCCGCCTGGGCGGCGGGCACCGGGCTGGGGCCCAGTTCCTTGATGGCCTGGGTGAACTCCTGGGCCACCTCGGCAAAGCGGGGGCCCTCGGCGGAGCTCATGTTGAACATCTCCATGCGCTCGGGCTCTATGCCCAACTCGCTGAGCACCGTCTTGACGTATTCCACCTTGCGCGCCGCCTTGAGGTTGCCGGTGAGGAAGTGGCAATCGCCTTCCATGCAACCGGCCACATAGACTCCATCGGCCCCGTCTTCAAAAGCCCGGAGCAGGTGGAGTATGTCCACCCGGCCCGAGCAGGGGAGCTGAATAACGCGCACGTTGGTGGGGTACTGCAATCTCATCGAACCTGCCAGGTCCGCTGCGGAGTACGCTCAGTACTGGCAACAGTAGGCTACGATGGTCGGCTCGAAGCTCTCGCTCAAGTTCCACCTCCTCCTTCATATCCGGGGCCGGCCCTCTTCTTTCATGCTCTCCGGCGCCGGTGAAAAGCCCCGCCCCAGGGGGCGGGGCGAGATAAATCCCTAGTTGAACGCCGCCTTTTCCTTGGCCAGGATCTGGGCGTCGGTGAAGTGTTGCAGGGTGATGGCCTTGCCCGGACACTCGGCCGCGCAGGCGCCGCAGCCGTAGCACTGGGCCACCTCGATGTGGGCCACGCTGTCCTTGATCACCGGCACCCCGTAGGGGCAGGTGCGCACGCAGGTCAGGCAGACCGAGCACTTGCTCTCATCCACCGTGGCCACCACGCCACCCACCCGGATGACACTCTTGGCCAACACGGTCATGGCCCGGCCGGCGGCGGCCGAAGCCTGGGCGATGGACTCATCAATGGGCTTGGGATAGTGGGCCAGGCCGGCTTGGTAGATGCCCTCGGTGGCAAAATCCACCGGCCGAAGCTTGGCGTGGGCCTCCAAGAGGAAGCCCTCGGAGTTCAAGGGCGTCTTCATGGCCTCGGCCAGCTCGGAGACGTCGTTGGGCAGAATCGCTGATGCCAGGACCAGCCGGTCCACGTCAAAGGCTATTTTCCTGCCCAGCACGTGGTCGGTGGCAGTAATGGTCAACTGGTCGCCGCTGGCGCTCACCTGGGGCTTGTCCTCCAGGTTGTAGCGGATGAACAACACGCCCAACTCGCGGGCCTTCTTGTACAGGTCCTCGCGCACGCCGTAGGTGCGGATGTCGCGGTAGAGGATGAACACCTGGGTCTCGGGGTTCACTTCCTTGATCTTGATGGCGCTTTCCACCGAGTGGGTGCAACACAGGCGGCTGCAGTAGGGGCGGTCCGGCTGGCGGGAGCCCACGCACTGCACAAAGCCCACCGCGTTCCAGTCCTTGGGCGCCTCGGGGTTGCCTTTGAGTTCGGTGTCCAGTTCCAGGGCGGTGAGCACCGCGTCGTTTTCGCCGTAGAGGTACTCATCGGGCCTGAGCTCGTGGCCGCCGGTGGCCAAGACCACCACGCCGTGCTCGATGGAGCTGGTGCGGCCCTGGCTGGCGATCTCGGACACGAAGTTGCCCAAGAAACCTTTGAAGCCCACCAGTTCGCTGTCCAGGTGCACCGTAATGTCGGCGTGGTCCTCGATCTGCTTGACCAGACCGTCCACATAGGGCGCCACCAGATCTCCCTTCCAGGAATTGAGCAGGTAGCGGGCGTTGCCGCCCAGCTCGCCGGTTTTTTCCACCAGGTGCACCGGATAACCGCTGTTGGCCAGCGACAGGGCCGAGTTCATGCCGGCCACGCCGCCGCCCACCACCAGGGCCTCCTTGTTCAGAGACAGTTCCACCTGGTGCAAAGGCTCGACCAGGGCCGCCTTGGCCACAGCCATGCGCACCAGGTCCTTGGCCTTGGCGGTGGCTTTTTCCGGCTCGTTCTGGTGCACCCAGGAGTCCTGGTCGCGGATGTTGGCCATCTCGAACAAATACTTGTTCAGACCGGCCTCGCGGATGGTCTCCTGGAACAAAGGTTCGTGGGTGCGCGGGCTGCAGGAGGCCACCACCAGACGGTTGAGGTTGTGCTCGGCAATGATGTCCTTGATCTGGTTCTGGGTGTCCTGGGAGCAGGTGAACATGTTCTCATCCACGAACTCCACAAAGGGCAGGGTGGCGGCGTAGTCCCGCACCGCGGGCACGTCCACGATGCCGCCGATGTTGATGCCGCAGTTGCACACGAACACGCCCACCCGGGGCTGCTCGCCGCTCACGTCTTTCTCCAGGGGGTATTCCAGCTCTTTGGTCAGGCTGCCCCGGCTCTCAGCCAGGTTGACCGCCGCCTCGCAGGCCGCGGCCGAGGCCTCCATCACCGACTGGGGGATGTCTTTGGGGCCGGCAAAGGCGCCGCAGGCGTACACACCCTCCTTGGAGGTGGCCACCGGCTCAAACGACCCGGTCTCGGTGAAGTTGTAGTCGGTCAGCTCGATGCCCAACACCTCGGCGGTCTTGATAGCCTCGGGGCTGGTCTGCAGACCCACCGAGAGGACCACCATGTCAAACTCCTCCACCTTGGCCTCGCCGTCATCGGTGGCGTATTCGATCCTCAACTTGTCACCGGGGATGGGGTCTATGGTGTGCACCCGGCTGCGGATGAAGCGCAGGCCGTGCTCGTCACGGGCCCGGTCATAGTACTTCTCGAAATCCTTGCCATAGGTGCGCATGTCCATGAAGAACACCGCGGTGTCCAGCTCCTCGGAGGCGTGCTCCTTGGCGATCACCGCCTCCTTGATGGCGTACATGCAGCACACCGCCGAGCAGTAGCCGTGGTCGCAGTGATTGATATCGCGGCTGCCCACACACTGCAGCCAGGCGATCTTCTTGGGCTCCATCCCGTCGGAGGGCCGCTGCAGATGGCCCTGGTAGGGGCCCGAGGCGCTTAGAATGCGCTCGAACTCCATGGCGGTGACCACGTTGGGGTGCTGCGCGTAGGAATAGGTGTCAAAGTTGGTGGGGTCAAAGGGCTCAAAGCCCGGAGCCAGCACCACGCTGCCCACCTGCAAAGTGTGCTCGATGGCCTGCTGGTCGTGGATCGGGGCCTTGGCTTTGCAGGCCTCCACGCACTGGTAGCACTCGCAGCACACGCCGCAGTTCAAGCAGCGGGCCGCCTCGAACATACCCACCTCGGCCGGGAAGCCGGTTTCGACTTCCTCGAAACACACGCAGGCGTCAGCCAGGTCCATACCCGGCATCTCGGCCCGCATCTGGGGCTCGATGGCCGGCGGTATCGGCGACCACTCGGTGTCAGCGGGTATGCCCGAGTACAGGGGACTCCGGCCTTCGGCCAGGTCCTCGCCCTTGAACAGGCGGTCGATGCTGATGGCCGCGGCCTCGCCGTCGGCCACCGCCGCGATGGCGATCCAGGGTCCGGCTTGCATGTCACCGCCGGCGAAGATCTTGTCGCGGCCGGTGGCAAAGGTGATCTCGTCCACCTTGATGGTGCCGTTCCGATTGTATTCCAGACCCTCGGCCTGCAGGGCGTCGCTGACGGTGGCCTGGCCGATGGCCGGCACCACCATGTCCACCTCGATCTCGTACTCGCTGCCCTCGATGGGCACCGGGCGGCGGCGTCCGGAATCATCCGGCTCGCCCAGCTCCATGCGCTGCACCTTCAGGGCCTTGACCTTGCCGTCTTCGGCGATAACCTCCAGCGGCGCGGCCAGGTAGGTCATCTCGATGCCCTCGCCGTAGCAGCAGTCGATCTCCTCTTCCCAGGCGGGCATCTCCTCGCGGGTGCGGCGGTAGACCACGGTGACTTCCGAGCCCAGGCGCTTGGCCGAGCGGGCCACGTCCATGGCCACGTTGCCGCCGCCGATCACCGCCACCTTGGAGCCCATGGAGACTTCCTTGCCTAGCCCTAAGTCCTTGAGCAGGTCCACGCCCTGCACCACGCCCTCTGATTCCTCGCCGGGGATGCCCAGGGTGTAGCCCTCTTGGCAACCCACCGCCAGGTAGACCGCGTCGTAGTCGGACTCAAGCTGAGTCAGAGTCAGGTCCTCGCCCAGGGGGGTGTCGCATTTGATCTCCACGCCCAACTGGGTGATGCTCTCGATGTCCTGGTCCAGGATGTCCTGGGGCAGGCGGTAGTCGGGGATGCCGTAGCGCAGCATGCCGCCGGGCTTGGGCGCGGCCTCATAGATCACCGACTGGTGACCCTTGCGGGCCAGGTGATAGGCGGCGGAAAGGCCCGCCGGGCCGGCGCCCACGATGGCCACCTTTTTGCCCGAGTCGGGCTCGCACTCGATCTCGATTTCGCGGCAGTCGAAGTTGTCCGCGGCCAGGCGCTTGATGTCGCGGATGGCCAGGGAGACGTCCACCTCCTGGCGGCGGCACACGCTCTCGCAGGGGTGCGGGCAGATGCGGCCCAGGGTGCCCGGCAGGGGCAGCTTGTCCATGATGATGGCCAGGGACTCCTTGAACTTGCCCTCGGCCGCCATGTTCACATAGCCCTGCACGTTCAAGTGGGCCGGGCAGCCGCTGATGCAGGGCGGCCGGTCCAGCTTGGTGATGGCATAGGCGTTGGGATAGGCCTGGGCATAGCGCTTGAAGGTGGCTTTGCGCTCACTGAGTCCCTCGTCGAACTCATTGGGCAGGGCCACCGGACACACCTCCACGCAGTCGTTGCAGGCGGTGCAGGCCTCCTCGTCGATGTAGCGGGGGTCCTCATGCACCGCCACCTCGAAGTTGCCCGGCTCTCCGGAGATGGCCTGCACTTCGGCGTTGGTGATGATCTCGATGTTAAGGTGACGACCGCACTCCACCAGCTTGGGGGAGACGATGCACATGGCGCAGTCGTTGGTGGGGAAGGTCTTGTCCAACTGGGCCATGCGGCCGCCGATGGCCGAGGTCTTTTCCACCAGATAGACGTAATAACCAGCGTTGGCCAAATCCAACGAAGTCTGTACGCCGGCGATGCCGGCGCCCACCACCATGACCGCTCCGATCTTGTTCTGATCCTTAGCTGCCATCTCGTTGTCCTTCGTACCTGGCGGGGCGCTGAGGCCTGCCCCGCTTGAGTATAAGTCGCCCACCCCGGCAAGAGGCGGCTGCGACCTGAAAAAACCTTACAGGAAGGGGAGATACGAGTTTGTATATTTTTGCACTTGCGTCCCTGTAGCTGTCCTCAGAAATACAGTTGAGACCATACAATAAAAATACCAGGGGGGCAAATAAAAAGCCCGGGGGAAAACTCCCCCGGGCGCTAGGTTTTGCTCGCGTTATTTGAGTCTTAGAAGATGCCCTTGACCTTGCCGGTCTCCACGTCCACGTCCACCCGGCGGTAGGCCGGGTTGGAGCCGGAGCCGGGCATCAGGCTGATGGCGCCCGCCACGGGCACCACGAAGCCGGCGCCGCCGTAGGTGAGGATGTCGCGCACGAACAGCCTCCAGCCGGTGGGCACGCCCTTGAGCGCCGGGTTGTCGGTCAGCGACAGGTGGGTCTTGACCATGCAGGTGCCCAACTGGCTCAGCTCGGGGTCGTCCTCGATCTTCTTGGCCTTGGCCAGAGCCTCGTCGGAGTAGTCCACGCCGTCGGCGCCGTAGACTTCCTTGGCGATCAGGTCGATGCGGTCCCTCAGAGGAACATCGATCTCATAAAGCAGCTTGAAGTCGTTGGGCTCGTTGCAGGCGTCGATCACCGCGTCGGCGAACCCCAGGGCCCCTTCGCCGCCGTGCTCCCAGTGGCGGGACAGGGCCACGCGCGCGCCGGCGGCCTCGCCCAGCTCGCGCACCTTGGCGATCTCGGCGTCGGTGTCGGTGTAGAAGGCGTTGATGCACACCACCGGGTTGATGCCGGCCTTGCGCACGGTGTTGATGTGGTGCACCAGGTTGGCGCAACCCTTTTCCACCCACTCGACGTTCTCGCTGGCGTACTCCTCGGGCATGGGCTTGCCGGGCACCGGAATGGGGGCGCCGCCGTGGCACTTTAGCGCCCGGATGGTGGCCACCACCACCGCGCAATTGGGTTTCAGACCGGAGAAACGGCTCTTTAAGTTCCAGAACTTCTCAAAGCCGATGTCAGCGCCGAAGCCGGACTCGGTCAGGTGGTAGTCGGAGACCTTCAGGGCCACGCGGTCGGCCAGAATGGAGGACTGGCCGATGGCGATGTTGGCAAAGGGACCGGCATGCACGAACACCGGCTGGCCTTCCAGAGATTGCATCAGGTTGGGGTTCAGGGCCTCCACCATCCAGGCGGTCATGGCGCCGGCCACTTCCAGGTCCTCGGTGGTGATGGCCTTGCCGCCGCGGTCGTAAGCCACCACGATCTTGCCCATGCGCTTGCGCATATCGGCCAGGTCCTGGGCCACGGCCAGAATGGCCATAACCTCGGAGGAGACCGCGATGCCGAACTTGGACTGCATGGTGAAGCCGTCGGAGCGGCCGCCCAGACCCATTACGATGTTTCTGAGGCCCTGGCAGCAGAAGTCGATGATCCAGCCCATTTCCACGTTGGTGGGGTCGATGTTCAAGCGGTCCATGCCGCTCAGGCGGGCCAGCTGCTCGTCGTTGTAGTTGCGCTCGTGCTGCATGCGGGTGTTGAGCGCCACCATGGCCAGGTTGTGGGCGTTCATGATGGCGTTGATGTCGCCGGTCAGCCCCAGGCTGAAGGGAGTCAAGGGGATGCACTGGGCCAGGCCGCCGCCGGCCGCGGAACCCTTGATGTTCATGGTGGGGCCGCCGGAGGGCTGACGGATGGCCGCGGTGACGTTCACGCCGCGCTTACCCATGCCCTGCAAAAGGCCCATGGTGGAGGTGGACTTACCCTCGCCCAGGGGGGTGGGGGAGATCGCGGTCACGTCCACGTACTTGCCGTCGGGCCTGTCCGCCAGGCGGTCGAGCAGCTTGCGGTAGTCGACCTTGGCCACGTAGTGACCGTGCAGCAGCAATTCCTCGTCGGTGATGCCGAGTTCAGAGGCGATATCCTTGATCGGCCTCATGTACTCCTCGGCGGCCTCGGCAATTACATAATCCGGATTTTCTCTTGGGTCTGGCAAGTTGGACATAAACAACTTCCTCCTTAAAAAAAGAACGGTAGGTCCCGGGACGGCCCGCGGCGAAACCCGCACAAGCGGGGTTTCACCCGCCGTGTTCCGGGGCAACAATACCTTTTTGACTTTTCCCTCTCGCAAACACCGGAACGCCGCCGCATTGGTAGGCTTTTTTCAGTTCCGGCTGTCCTCCGGGCGAATAACATGTTAAATGGCCGGCGTCAAGAGAATATCATCACAAGGTGCTTGTCCGGCACTGGGTTCCGCGCGGCGGTGTGGCCAACAAGCCGTCACCAGACGCTTTTTGCTTTGACTTGCAGCCAAGGCAATGGTAAATGATCTAGGTTCCGGGGCTGTTTTTTTGCCTCCGGTTTTTTAGCAGAACACCATAAAGACCTGTAAAATATAGGGTTTAGTCTGTGCGGCGCTGCAGACTTACCAACAAGAGAGAAAGAGGGACCATGTTCCAGATATTGTCCAAACAAGAACTAGCGCAAGGCACCGTGGTGGCCAACGAGATCAAGGCGCCACGTATCGCGGCCAAGGCCAAGCCGGGGCAGTTCATCATCCTGAGGGTGAACGAGACCGGCGAGCGC
>JANQFN010000637.1 GCA_028277825.1 Desulfarculaceae bacterium | reverse complement strand
CACAGCTCACCGCCCTAATGGCCCGTTTGGAGCCATTGCCGCTTCTATTGTTGATCGACGAGACCGTACATCCCGGCTTCCCTTCCCTGGGCCGGGTGCTCAGCGAGGCCGGCCGCCGGCGGCCCGAATTGAACTTCAAGGGCGTGGGCTGCTTTGCCGGCCGCCCCCAGCCCCGGGACCTGGTCCGGGCCGTGGCCAGGGCGGCCCGGGATGCCCACCTGGTGGCCTTCCGACCCCTGCCCGGGCCCCACCCCGAGGGCGGCCTGGCTCGGGCCGCCCAGGGGCGGGAATCGCTCATCCTGACCCCGGCCAGCCGGGACGGGGCAGCCTGGCTCTTGGCGGGCACCAGCCTGGCCGCTCTGGGCGACACTGCGTCGCCGGAGTGGTCCGGCGGCCCGCCGCCCTGGCTGCTCACCCAAGAGGGCTTCACTTCCCTGGGTTCCTGGCTGCGCAGCCGAGTGGCCTCCCTGGCCGGCCGGGAGGAACCGGAAAATCAGCCCTGGCGGCGTTACCAGCGGCTCTGCGGTCTGGATTAAAGACACACCTTTCAGGGATCAAGCCAACTAACCCTTTGGCAATGTTGCACAAATCGTGGTTGTTTGCTAAACTCCACCTAAATCGAGGGAGGTTAGTTTGTCCCCGAAGAAGGAAGAAGACTGGTTCACCAGCATGGACCGGCGTATCCTGGCCTGGATGTGGCGGCCGGCCCAGCCCCACACCGGGGTGAAGCACTACCTGGTCTATGTGCTCAAGGTGGCCTATCTCTCGGTGCGCAACTCCTATCTGGACCGCCTGCCCTTTCAGGCCAACGCCCTGACCTTCATCACTCTGCTGGGCCTGGTGCCCGCCCTGGCCATCAGCTTTTCCCTGGCCAAGGGTCTGGGCTTTTCCGACAACCTCAAGGCCCTGGTGATCAACGAATACACCGCCAGCCAGGCCGAGGTGCTCAGGTATATCATCAGCTACGTGGAAAACACCCGGGTGGGCACCCTGGGCATGGTGGGTCTGGTGCTTTTAGTGTTCACCCTGGTCCTGGCCATCTCCAGTGTGGAAGAGACCTTCAACCGCATCTGGGAGTCCCCCCAGAGCCGCAACTGGCTCAGGAAATTCACCGACTACCTCTCCATCCTGGTGATCTGCCCCCTGTTGGTGCTGGCCGCCACCACCGCCTGGGCGGCGGTGTCCAACTACTCCGTGGTGCAGTGGATGCTGCAGAGCCCGGTCTTGGGCACGCTGGCCTCCTTTGGTCTTTCCCTGGGGCCCTTCGTGCTCCTGGCCGCAGCCTTCATTTTCATCTACATGTTCCTGCCCAACACCAGGGTGCCCTTTATCTCCGCTCTGGTGGCCGGGCTGGTGGCCGCCTTTTTGTGGTGGTTGGTGCAGAGCATCTATATCAGCTTCCAGGTGGGCGTGGCCCGCTACAACGCCCTGTACGGCGGCTTCGCTTCGCTGCCCCTGTTCATGGTCTGGATCCAGGTGAGCTGGACCGTCTTGTTGTTCGGGGCCGAGTTGGCCCACGTCCAGCACATTTGCAGCCACGGGCCCCTGCCAAAGTCCATCCTGCCCCCCCTGAACCCGGCTCAGCGCGAAGCCTTGGCCATGGGGGTGATGCAAAAGGTGGCCCGGCGCTTCCAGAGAGGGGGCCAACCCTGGTCGGTGGATGATCTGGCCCGTTCGCTCAAGGTGCCCAAGACCGAGGTGTGGTCGGTGGTGGATGACCTGGAGGAGGCCGGCATGGTGGCCGAGCTCTCCACCGACAGCCGGGTGATGCCGGGCCGCAACCTGGACAACATCCTGGTCTGCCAGGTGCTGGCCGCGGTGCGCGGCAGCCTGGACCAGGGCCGGGCCGCGGGTATCGACCAGGAAGACCCCGCCCTGGTGGAGCTGATGTCCAAGGTGATTGCCGCCGAGGAAAAGGCCCTGGGCCAGCAACGCCTCATGGACCTGGTGGGAGCCGATGAGCCGCCACCGGCAGACTCTTGCAGCGCTACGGCCGCCCCTGCCCAGAACGAACCATCTTGAACGATTTTCTTACCCCGGGAGGAGAACCGGCGGGCAGCCCCGGCGCCCTGGAGCGCCTGAGCGCGCGGCTGGAGCTGATCTGGGAGCCGGTCAAGGTGGGGCCGGTGGAGTTGGAACTGCCCGAATTGGCCGACCCGTTGGCCTACATCGAAGCGCGCCTGGCCCAGGGCAAAGACGGCGGTGATCAGCTTCCCTATTGGACTAAACTCTGGCCGGCGGCCTTCATCTTGGCCCATTTCATCGCACGCATGTCCGGTTACGCCCATAAGCCGGTCCTGGAATTGGGCGCCGGCCTGGGTCTGCCCGGACTGGCCGCCGCTGCCCTGGGCCGGCCCGCCGTATGCACCGACCTGGATCCGGAAGCCCTGGAGTTTTGCCGGGCCGCGGCCGAAAAAAACCGCCTGGGCGACCTGGTCACGGTGCTGCCCCTGGACTGGACCGCTCCGCCGTCAGACCTGGGCCGATTCAGCACGGTGCTGGGCGCGGAGGTGCTTTACCATCCCCCGCTGTATCCCGCCTTGGTGGAGCTTCTCGACGGCCTGCTGGCGCCCGGCGGCGCCGCCTATCTGAGCCACGAGGAACGGCCCTTTGGCATCGAGTTTTTTAACCTGGCCCGGCAGCGCTTCCAGGTGCGGCGCAGCCAGAGCGCCTTGCGCGGCGGCGAAGAGGGGCCGGTCACGGTCTATCTCTACGCCCTGACCCACAAAACTAATCAAAAAGCATGAAGAAGAGGGTTGGGAAGGGCAACTGGTCGGTTCCGGCCGGGGACGCTTCATCAAGGTGCGGTCGCTGTTATGGCGGCTCGTTGAAAGGCTTTTGTTGGCCTGGGTCATTTGTATTGATCCCCAGTCGTTTTAATTAACCCCGGCAAAAAATGACCACCCGCCACGGTCCAGTTGACCCCGGGCGCCATCGGGCCAAGATTGAGACCGCGGCGCACTTTGTCATTAACGACCTCTTCAGCCGCATCCCGCGATTAGTGCCTTGCCGTATGTTTTAAACTGGTTGAACCCCCATACGGGGGTTCATTCCCCGCGGCT
>JANQFN010000551.1 GCA_028277825.1 Desulfarculaceae bacterium | reverse complement strand
AGAAGGCCGACCCCACGCCTTACCGCGACCAGTTGGGCCTCTACGCCCTGGCCCTGTACAAGGGCCAGGGGGGCGGACCGCCGCCGGAAACCGCCCTGTGCTTCCTGAGGCCCAAGGGCGGGGTGCTCGAACACCTGGAGTTCAGCGCGGATGATCTGGCCGCCCTGGAGCAACGGGTGCGGCGGGCGGCTGCTGATATAGCCGCCCTGGGAGCCACCCTGGACCCCTTCAGCCTGGAACCGGGACCGGCCTGCGCGCACGGCAAATGCCCCCTGGCCTGGCTCTGTGAAGCCGGGGAGGCAGGGCCGTGAGCCAGGATAAAAAAGTCAAGCTCATTGGCCGGGTCAAGCGCATCACCTTTCACAACCCGGACAACGCCTACACCGTGGCCAAGGTGGAGGTGCAGGGACGCTTGGGGCTCACCACCCTGGTGGGGCGCATGCCCGGCATCAGCGAGGGCCAGGAAGTGGAGTGCGAGGGCGTGGAGAGCGCCCACCCCAAGTTCGGGCCCCAGGTGGAACTTAGTGGGTGTCGCCTCAAGCAGCCCAGCGACGAGGAAGGAGTCAAGCGCTATCTGGCTTCGGGCCTGATCAAGGGCGTGGGCCCGGTCTTGGCTGGCCGCATCGTGGACGCCCTGGGCCCGGCCGCCCTGGAGATAATCCTGGAAGACCCCCAGCGCCTTTCCCGGGTGGAAGGCATCGGCCCCAAGCGGGCTGAGACCATTGCCGCCGCCCTGAAAGAGCACGGTCAGCTACGCGAGGTAATGGTGTTTTTACAGGCCCACAGCGTGGCCGCCTCCACCGCCCTGCGCATCTGGCGGCGCTACGGCGCGGGAGCCCTGGGGGTCTTGCAGAACAACCCCCACCGCCTGGCCGCGGATATCCACGGCATCGGCTTTGCCACCGCCGACCAGATCGCGGCCAAGCTGGGAATCGCCGCCGACCACCCGGGCCGTCTGCAGGCCGGGCTGCTGTACGTGCTCAACCAGGCCCGGGACGAGGGGCACGTGTATCTGCCCTATGACGAACTCATGGAGCGCACCGCCGAGACCCTGCGCGTGGAGCGCGCTCTCCTGGGCCCGGCCTTTGCCCGTTTACACGCGGACCAGGAGATCAGGCAGGAGGACCTGCCAGAAGGCGGCAAGGCGGTGTATCTGGCGGCCATGCAGGTCTTGGAAGAGACCGCGGCCCGGCACCTGGCCCGCATCTCGGGGCAAGAAGGCCTGCTGCCGTTGGAGCGGGCCAAAAAGGCCGTGGCCTGGGTGGGCGGCGAACTGAAGGTGAAGCCCTCACCAGCCCAGGCCCGGGCCCTACAAGATTTGTTGACCGCCGGCCTGGGGGTGCTCACCGGCGGGCCGGGTACCGGCAAGACCACTTTAGTGCGGGCCCTGATCACCATTGCCCGCCGCATGGACCTGAAGGTGGCTCTGGCCGCGCCCACCGGCCGGGCGGCCAAGCGCCTGGCCCAATCCGCGGGTTTGGAGGCTCTGACCCTGCACCGCCTTTTGGAGTACAGTCCCAAGGAGAACCGTTTCCTGCGCGGCGCGGAAAAACCCCTGAACGCGGACCTGGTGGTGGTGGATGAGTCCTCCATGATCGACATCTGGCTGGGGGCCTATCTGGCCGCGGCCATCGGCCCGCACACCCGCCTTATCCTGGTGGGCGATGCAGACCAGTTGCCGCCGGTGGGGGCCGGCCTGATGTTTCGGCAGGTGATCGAATCGGGCGCGGCCCAGGTGGCCCGGCTGGAGGAG
>JANQFN010000514.1 GCA_028277825.1 Desulfarculaceae bacterium | reverse complement strand
TCATGACCAGTATTTATCCCAAGATCAACGCCGAGTTGATGGCCGGCTCCGGCGCCTATGACTGCATCGTGATGGAGACTTCGACCACCAACGAGTGGGCTCCCTATCTCTGGGACGTTCGTGAGCTGGCCGCGAAGTACGAGCCCGAGGGAGTGGCGGGCCTGGAGAAAGACCTGGCCGGCCACGATCCGGCCCTGCTCAGGACCACTTGCGATGTGGACGGCAAGCTCAGGGGCATTCCCTATTGGAACTACGAGCAGGTGTTGTACTACCGCAAGGATCTGATCGAGGACCCCATCGAGAAGGCCGCATTTTTGAAAAAGTACGGCTACGAGTTGGCCGTGCCCGTTACCCGCAAGCAGCTTTACGACGTGGCCGAGTTCTTCACCCGCAAGGCCGGGCAGAAACTCAAGGGCGTACCGCTGAAAAAGGACCTCTACGGCGTGGCTCTGATGGCGGGACGTTTCGAGATCAACGACGAGATCAGCTCCATGATATGGGGCGCCGGCGGACACTGGGCCACTATTATCCGCGACAAGAACGGCAAGGCCAAGGAATTCGTCATTACCAAGCGGGACAAGCGCATCCAGAAAGAGGCCATTGAGTACTATATCAGCTTGCTCAAGTTCGCCTCCCCCGGCTGTCTGACCGGCTTCTGGGACTTCTGCTGCGCCCAGTTCGTGGAAGGCCTGGCGGTCATGATGCCCCACCTGTACCTGGTGGTGGAGGACTGGACCTGGCAAGTGGAGGAGAAGGTGCCCGGCGCCAAAAAGGGCATGGCCCTGTGCGTGGGCCGCCAGGGCTACATCGGCGACTTCGCCGAGTGCGTGGCCAAGGCCAGCAAGAACCCCGAGGCCGCCTACTGGTTCATCAAGTTCCTGGGCGGATTCGAAACCCAGCGTAAGTTGATGGAAGGCGGCTTCCCCGGCGTGCGCAGGGACATCATGGGCGACCCCAAGTACCAGAACGATCCCAAGTGGAAGAAGCCCATCGGCGACAGGGCCTACATCAACTCCCTGGCGCTGCAGGTGCAGAACAACTACGTCAACGACTACATTCACTTCAACAGTGCGGCCATGGGCAAGATCTACGAGATGCAGATCATCGAGCTGCACAACGCCGCCATCAAGAAGTACACCCCTGAGGAGTGCGTCGAGGTCATCACCAAAAAGACCATTAAACTGCAAAGGAAATTCGGCAAGCTCCCCATCAGGGAAGAGAAGTAAACCCAAAGGGGGCGCCCTTCAAGGCTGGAGGGCGTCCCCCGCACCATACCCGTTCCCAAGGTTCGAGGTTTGAGCAGAAGTCTTTTAGGCCGAAAAGTTTACGAAAGTAATTGGGAAAAATGGTTGGCCAAAATGAAATTCGTGCCCTGCAAATATGGACTAATTGAAAGGTTGGCGAGGGGCCGACTCGGGCCAAAGCTCCTCGGTGAATCGGCGATCAACCCTGTTTTGATAAACAAGGAGGTGATTTGAATGGCAGATCACTCCAAAGGGGCCACGTTGGACGGTCTAACCAGCGTACAGCACCCACCAGGCCAAACGGAGCCCCGCAAAAGGGCATTTATGGATGTCATCAGCGATGACAAGTACTACAAATGGATGCTGGTCATTCCGCTGATATTAGTACTTTGCATCTTCATGTTCTACCCGCTGTTTTATTGCATGTATTACTCGTTGCATGAGTTCGGCATGGTTAAGGCGGCGACGTGGACCGGGCTGGAAAACTATCGGGACGTCCTGCAAGATGGGGAGTTCTGGCTGGCCCTGGGTCGCACCGGCTATGTGCTGTGCCTCAGCATCGGGGCCGAACTGATCATCGGCATGTCCATCGCGGTTTTGTTCAACCGAGAGTTCTTCGGGCAAAACGCCATCCGGGGCATGATTCTCTTGCCTTTGTTGATAGCGCCTCTGGCGGTGTCGATGATGTGGAACTTCTTTTTGCAGTACGACTTCGGGATAGTGAACCTCTTCCTGGGTTTGTTCGGCATACCCAAGGTCAGTTGGTTCGCGCCGGGCACGGGGTTGAACACCATCGCGGCCATTTCCATCTGGCAGTGGGCGCCGTTCTCTATTTTCGTTTTGTTGGCCGGCCTAAAAAGTTTGCCTCGGGACTCATTCGAGGCGGCCAGGGTGGACGGCGGCGGCCCTTGGTACGTCTTCCGCAGGCTGACCCTGCCCAACCTGGCCCCGCTGATTATGATCATCGTTCTGTTGAGGACCATGTGGCTCATTCGCCTCTTTGATCCCCTGTACGGCACCACCCGAGGCGGGGCTGACACCGAGCTGTTGGACTGGCAGATCTATCGCAACAGCTTCGTTTACTTTGACATAGGCCGTGGCTCCGCCTTGGCCATCATTTCCTTGTTCCTCACCATGATCATCTGCGGGATCCTCTTCAGGCAACTGATGCGGGCCCTGTCCGGGGCCAATCGCTAAGGGAGGCGCTGTCATGAAGAAGGTATTGTTCTGGGCTTTGACGTTCTTGGTATTTTTCACCTTCGTGTCCCCCTTGATTTGGATGTACCTGACATCCTTCAAGACCAACGCTGATATCTATACCCAGGAAATCAGCAAGATGTTCTATTTCACTCCGGTGCTAGCAAACTATAAGACTTTGTTTTTTAAAACAGAGTTCTTTAGGGAGTTGATAAACACCATTATCATTTCCGGCGTAAGCACCGTGTTGGTGATGCTGGTGGCCCTGCCCGCGGCATACAGTTTCGCGCGCTGGGAGACCGGTCACGGCCACCTGTTATTCGTGACCATTTCCACCCGCATGTTTCCGGCCGCCGTGGCCGCCATTCCCTTTTTCATGGCCTTCAAGGCCTTGGGAATGTTGGACATGCATATAGGCCTCTTATTGCTTTATCTGTACTTCAACGTTTCCTTTGCGGTGTTTTTGTTATATGGCTTCTTCCGGGAAATTCCTCCGGAATTGGAGCAGGCCGCCCAGGTGGACGGTTACGGGCGCCTGGATATTTTTCGCAAGATCGTCTTCCCCATGATCAAGCCCGGGGCGGCCATTACCGCCATATTTTGTTTCATATTCTCGTGGAATGAGTTTCTCTACGCCTTTCTGTTCACCAGAAACATCGCCAGGACCCTCACCATGGGCATGGCTTCTTTCTGGGCGTCGGGACAGATCGACTGGGGCACTATGGCTGCCTGTGTTTGCCTGGCCATCCTGCCGACCTTGGCCGCAGCTTGGTTCATGCAGCGCTACATTATTCGCGGCCTGACTTTTGGCGCGATCAAGGGGTAGAGCATAGGAAAACGTATTACCTTAATACCCTGCGGAGAGTCCCAAGGTATTAGTGCGCACTGTTGTTTTCACCTACGAAGATTGAGGGAGATCTGATGGCTGATTTGAATACCACGCGGTCTAAGGAGACTGCTGACACTCAGGAGACCGGGGACGGCAAAGACGGCGACATCCTGGCTATCAAGGAAGTGACCATTGAAGAAATGGCCATTGATGGAATCTGTGGGGTTTATTAGGCGGGTATAGAGCCCGGGAGGCAGCGGACGCCCGGTGAGCCTGTGGCGGGGTTTCATGCCAGGCCGCAGGCCATTTTTGACCAGATACAGTTTTCGCTGTTTGCCCAATAAATCGGGTTGGAAGATGACGGATACCAGCTATGCGAAATACAAACTAGCTCCCGGCACGCAGGTGCGTGAAGAGGGCTTCGGCCTGTTGTTTTATACCCAACAGGGCCCCCGCCTGTATTTTCTTGCCTGCGGATCCCTGTTGGACGCTAGCTTTTTTGAAGGGCGCCAGGGCCTGGAGCAATGGTTGGCTGGCCAAAGGGATGAACCTGGTCATGACCGCGGTTCGGTCGCGCAAATGCAACAAGCCCTGCATCAGCTTGGAGAAAAGGGAGTGATCCTTGAGTGCTGAAATGGCCAGGGCCGGGCTGAGCGCTCCGGTGAACGTTACCTGGGAAATAACCTTCCGCTGCAATCTCAATTGCGCGCACTGCCTCTCCGACGCCGGCCGGGCCTCGCCGGAGGAATTAACCGATGAACAGTGCCGCCGTCTGGTGGACCAGTTATCTGCAAGCAAGGTCTTTCAAGTCAACATTGGCGGCGGGGAACCTTTCATACGCCCTGGCTTCATGGATCTGTTGGCTTATGCCCATCAAAAGGGAGTAGTCACCTGCGTGAGCAGTAACGGGACCCTGATCGGCCGGGACTTGGCTCGTCGCCTGGCGCGCATGAAGATGCTCTACCTGCAGGTCAGCCTGGACGGGGCCACACCGGAGGTTAACGACCCCATACGGGGCCGGGGCACCTACCAGCGCATAATACAGGCCGCGGAAAACCTGGCCAACGAAGGAGTTTTGTTTAGCATCAACACCGTCTTGACCAAAAAAAGCTACCCCCAACTGGAGGACTTGAGGCGTCTGGCTGGTTCTTTTGGAGCCGAACTCAGGGTGTCCCGCTTCCGTCCCTCGGGCCGGGGAAAACAGAGCCGGGATCACCTGGGCCCGGACAAGGAACAGCTGGAGTCGTTCGCGGCCTGGCTGGAGGGGCATGAGCTGGTGCGCACCGGGGATTCTTTTTTCTGCCTTACCTCTGAAAAAAGGCGGCGCAAGGGGCTGGATATGTGCGGCGCAGCCAAGATGACCTGCTGCATTTCGCCCACCGGAGACGTGTTTCCCTGCGCATTTTTACAGGAGCAGCCCTTTTGGGTGGGCAATGTGAAGACCGATTCCCTGAAGTCCGTGTGGGACCACTCACTGGTTTTTGCCCGCCTGCGTAACCTTCAGGTCGAAACCTGCGTGGAGTGCTCCCGTTTCGAGGTGTGCCGCGGCGGCTGCCCGGCCATGGCCTTCCATACCTACAAGGATATAAACATGCCGGACCCTGAGTGCCTGGTGAACCTCAACATGGAAATGGCCAGCTGAGTCAGAGATGTTTGAGCATCTGTTTCAACCGCTAAAACTGGGCGACAGCACCCTGCCCAACCGCATTTGTTTTGGGGCCCACCGTACAAACTTCGCCAAGCGGGGCCGCCTCAATGACCGGGCAGTGGCCTACTATGCCCGCCGGGCGGCGGGCGGTTGCGGCTTGATCGTACTGGGCGATATAAGCATCGAACCAGGGGACCGGCCCTGGCAAAATATGTTTGAGTTGCAGGGACCCGAGGCGGTGGGCCAGCTTCGCTCTGTGGCCCGGGCGGTGCATGAACAGGGCAGTCTGTTGTTCGCGCAATTGTGCCACCATGGCTTCCAGAGCAGCGGAGCCATCACCCGCCGCGTGGTTTTGGGCCCTTCCGCCCTGGGGGACATCGCCTTTGGTGAGACAGGCAAGGCCATGGAGCCCGAAGACCTGGAGGCCTTGCCCCAGACCTTTGCCCGGGCGGCGGCCCGGGCCGCCGAAGGCGGTCTGGACGGGGTGGAAGTGGACGTGGGTCCTCTGTCTCTGCTGAGGCAGTTCCTTTCGCCCATAAGCAATTTCCGCCCCGATGAATATGGCGGCAGTCCGGAAAACCGCTTGCGCTTGGCCGTGGAGGTGATCGCCGCGGTGCGCCAAGAGGTGGGCGATGGTTTTACCCTGGGCGTCGATCTGTGCGTGGATGAACAGTTTTGGGGCGGCATCGACGCGGAGCAGGCAGTTCAATTCGCCCGGACCCTGGAAGAAACCGGACAGGTGGACTACCTCAAGGCCTCGGTGGGCACTTATTACAACCTGCATCTGCTCATGCCCTCCATGCATGTGGCGCCCGGATTCGCCCTGGAGGCGGTGGAGCAGGTTCACCAGGCGGTGAACCTGCCGGTTTTGGCTGGCCAGCAGATCAATGCTCCCCAAATGGCCCAGGAAGTGCTGGGACAGGGCCAGGCCGACGGAATCTGTCTGGTGCGCGCCCTGATCTGCGATCCGGATTTGCCCAACAAGGCCAAACAGGGCCAGGCGGACCAAATACGCCCCTGCCTGCGGGACAATCAGGGCTGCATCGGCCGCATCAACCAATCAAAACCCCTGAGCTGCATCCTCAACCCGGTGGTGGGCTATGAAGCCAAAAGCTCGGACCCGCCGGCAAAGACCGCCAACCCCAAAAAGGTAATGGTGGTTGGCGCCGGGCCCGCCGGTCTGAACGCGGCCCTGTCCGCCGCGGCCAGAGGACACCAGGTCACGGTCTATGAAAAGGAGCCCCAGGCGGGAGGGCAGCTGAACCTGGCCCGCCTGGGGGCTGGGCGGCAGGGCATCTACCGGGCGGTGGATTACTTAAAGCACATGCTGGACCTGAATGAGGTGCCGCTGATCACCGGCCAAGAGGTCACTCCGGAGTTCGTGGCGGAGATAAACCCGGACGCGGTGATCGTGGCCACCGGCTCCCGCCCGCAGGAAAAGCCCCTGCCCGGACAATACGGCCCTCCCGGAGTGCTCAGCGTGCCCGACGTACTGGCTGGGGCTGCAGTGGGGGACAAGGTCCTGTTCGTGGACCAGAACGGGGGACACCATGCCACGGCCACCGCCGAGTGGCTGGCAGAGAAGGGCAAACAGGTGGACATGGTCACCAGCGACCTGTTCATCGGCATAGAGCTGGCCCCCATTGGAGACCTGTACCTGAGCCGGCAGCGCCTGCTGCACAAAGGCGCCAGCTTCACCACCGACGTTAGGGTGGAGCGGATCGAGGGCACCCAGGTTTGGGCCAGAGAGATTTACACCAACCAGGAGATTGTCTACCAGGGCTACGACACCGTGGTTTTGGACCTGGACAACGCGGTTCAAGACCGGCTCTACCATCAGCTCAAGGGGCTGATGAAGGAGCTTTACCGCGTGGGAGACTGCGTGGCGCCCCGTGACATCGGCATGGCCGTCTGGGAAGGCCGCAAGGCGGGAGAAGACCTGTGAGCGAGTACCGGTACCTGTTTTCTCCCTTGAAGATCAATTCCGTGGTGGTGCCCAACCGCATAAACTTCGCGGCACACTTGACCAACCTTTCCCAAAACCACCAGATAAGTGACCAGCACATAGCCTATTACCGTGAGCGGGCCAAGGGCGGCTGCGGGCTGATAACCACCGAGGAACTCACGGTGCATCCCTCGGACTTGGCCTACGCCAAGCTGGTGGACGCCTTCGTGCCCGAGGTGGTGCCGGGCTTCCAGAAGCTCACCAAGGCCATTCATCAATACGACACCAAGATTTTCGCCCAGCTCAACCACAACGGCATGCAGGCCGACGGCAAGCTCTCCCGGCTGCCGGTGTGGGGGCCCTCTCCCGGGGCGGACCCGCTGTTCCGCGAGATTTGCAAAGAGATGGAACTGGAGGACATAGCCGAGTGCGTGGAGTACTTCGCCAAGAGCGCCGGCTTCGTGCTGGAGGGCGGCTTCGACGGCATCGAGCTGCAGTTGGGCCACAGCTCGCTGATCAGGCAGTTCATCTCCCCGGCCAGCAACTTCCGTGAGGACCAGTACGGCGGCAGCCTGGAAAACCGAATGCGTTTTTGCCTGGAGGTGGTGGAGGCGGTGCGCCAGGTGGTGGGGCGGGACTTCGCCCTGGGCATCAGGCTCAACGCCGATGAGATGCACCCCAGAGGCGGCCTGACTCTGGAGGACGCCAAGCAGGTGGCCATGCGCTTGGAGGAGCACGGGGGCATAGATTTCCTGGACCTGAGCCTGGGCACCTTCTACAACCTCTTTTTGGTGGAAGGCTCCATGCACACCCCTCTGGCCTATGTGGCGCCATTGTCCGCCGCCATCCGCTCGGTGGTGGGGCTGCCGGTGTATTGCACCAACCGCATCAATGATCCCCACCTGGCCGAGAACATCCTGGAGAACGGGCAGGGGGACATGATCAACATGGTGCGGGGGCTGATCGCCGATCCGGAGTTGCCCAACAAGGCCCGGCAAGGCCGCGAAGACGACATCCGCCAGTGCATCGCCTGCAACCAGGGCTGTATCGGCCGCATGGGCCTGGGCTACACCATCGGCTGCATGCAGACGCCGGCCGCCGGCAACGAGATCGAGTACGGCGTGGGCACCATCACCCCTTGCGAACAGCCCAAGAAGGTGGTGGTGGTGGGGGCGGGGCCCGCCGGCCTGGAGGCGGCCCGGGTGGCCGCCCTGCGCATGCACCGGGTGGTGCTTTTGGAAAAGAACCTAGAGGTGGGCGGCCAAAACATCACCGCCGGCAAGGTGGCCGGCCGCCAGGAGATACAGGGGGTGACCCGCTGGCTCACCGGGCAGGTGAATAAGCTGGACATCGACCTGCGGCTGGGGGTGGAGGCGGACGCGGAGACGGTCCTGGCCGAAAAGCCTGACGCGGTGGTGGTGGCCACCGGCTCGCTGCCCAAATCCAAGCCTTTTCCCGGCGAGTACGATTTCCCCCAGGTGGTCAACACTCAACAGGTGCTCAACGGCGAGGTGGATCCCGGCCCCAAGGTGCTGCTGATCGACCTGGAGGGCCACCACCAGGGCACTGGCACCGCCGAGCTTTTGGCTGAGCGGGGCAAAGAAGTTCACATGCTCACCCCCGCCCTGTTCCCGGGCGCGGCCCTGGGGCCTTTGCAGGACCTCTACCTGGCGCGCCAAAGGCTGGCCAAAAAGGGAGTGACCTGCACGCCGGACATCGCGGTCCTGGAGATTCAGGGCACCCTGGCTAAGGGCCTCAACGTCTACTCCAATGAAATGATCGATTTCGAGGGCTACGACACGGTGGTTCTGTGCGCGGGTAACGACCCATTGGACCAACTCTATTTCCAGTTGAAAGGCAAGGTGCCAGAGCTTTACCGGGTGGGCGATTGCGTGGCGCCCCGCAAAACCGACATGGCCATCGTGGAGGGACAGCAGGTGGGGAGGCTCTTATGACCGACCTCTGGGTATTGTATGAGCACCGCGGCGACACCATGGAGGAGGCCACCTTGGGGCTGGTCAACGAGGCCCGCCGGCTGTTGGCGCAAAGAGGCGGAGACGGACGGGTCACGGTGGTGGCGCTAGGAGAAGACCTGGAAGCCGGGTTGCAGGACCTGGGCACCTTCGGCGTGGACCGGGTGCTTTACCTGGAAAGCCCTGACCTGGGTATTTATCAGGGTGAATTGTACGCCTCGCTATTGAGCGGCCTGATAAAAAAACACGGCCCGGATTATTTTCTAGCCTGCCATGGGCCTGACAATGGGGACCTCTGCGCGCGGTTGGGGGCGACCCTGGAAAGCGCCGTGGTGACCAGGGCCCTGGACCTGGCCTGGGGTGAGGATGGCTCCTGGCGGGCGGTGCGTGCGGTCAACAACGGCTATCTCTTCGAACGGCTGCGCCTGATTCGCGCCCAGCCGCTCATCGCCAGCTTCCTGCCGGCGGTACTGACTCCGCCTCAAACGGGCAGTGACACACAGGCTCCAATAGTGCGGGTGGATTATGAGTCATTGGCCCCAGTGACCGCCTGTGAGTTGCTGGAGGTCATCGAGGCCGACCCCGGCGAGCTAGACATCACCGAGGCCGACATAGTGGTGGCCGTCGGCCGGGGAGTGGGCCAAGGGGACACCTTTGGGGTGGTGCACGATCTAGCCCAGGCCATAGGCGGCTCCCTGGCCGCCACCCGCCCGGTGGTGGACCGGGACCTGTTGCCTTATGAGAGGCAGATCGGCCAGACCGGCAAGACCGTGGCCCCCAAGCTGATCATCAACTGCGGCATCTCCGGGGCCAACGAATACACCGCGGGCATGGAAAAGTCTCAATTGGTGATTGCGCTGAACACCGATCCCCAGGCCCGCATATTCCGTTTCACCGACCTGGGGGTGCTGGGTGACTTACACCAGGTGTTGCCCCTGTTGACCCAGCGGCTGCAGGAACTGGACCCAGAGCGGGGATGAGTTTTTATGCGGGGGATAAACGCGGTCGCCCGCCAGGCGCTAGTGGATGGAACACATGAAATATAAGCATGAAGCCCGAGGCGTCAGGGCAGGCTTCAGACCCTCGAGCGGCAAATGCGCTGGGTTCAGAATGAAGCTGCTGGTGATATGCTTGGCGGCCTTTGCGCTGTTGGCGGGAAACATCGCCGCCGCCGGCAACCAGGAGTGCCTGAAATGCCACGGCTTGGGCGCCAAGGGCAGCTCACTGCACATTTCCGCTCAACAGTTCAAGGGCTCAGTCCACGGGCAAGAGGTGACCTGCCTCGAATGTCACCAGACCGCCCAAGACCAGGATCACCAAAACAAACCCGGCTCGGGCAGAGTGGACTGCGGCCAATGTCATGACCAAGAAAACCGCCATGGCTACAACGCCCAGGCAGGCACCAGGCCCCAGTGCTACTCCTGCCACACGCGGCACGGCATCCTGGCCCCGGACGACCCCGAGTCCTCGGTCAACTCCGCCAATCTGAGCGCCACTTGCCGTGCCTGCCACGCGACCCAGTGTGGCCAAGCCGACCTGTTACCCTGGCTGGCCTCGGTGCAGATCCGCATCCACGGCAAACAAGACCTGGGTTGCGCCTACGACGAAGGCGACTGCCTGGGCTGCCACCAGGGACGCGCCTCCCACGGTGAAGACAAGGTGCTCAATGAGCGGGGCTGCCAGCGCTGCCACCTGTCTGATGGCGGACGTCCGGCCCTGCTGGGCTCCATACATCCCCAGGAAGACGCCCGGGGCGGGGCCGCTTCCTGGCTGAGTGGGGCGGTGTATGCCCTCGCCCTGGTGCTGCTCTTGCTGGGCGGCTTGGGCTTTTATGCCCGGCGCTTGTCGGCAGGCTCCACAAAAGGAACTGAGAAACGATGACGATCACGGCACCACCCCGCCCGGCGCGAGCTAGTTTGGCCAGGGCTTATGATGCACTCAGGGGCTTGGCTCCCGGGGAGACGGCCCTTTGTTGACCTCATTCGATCTGCTGCTCATCGGGCTTTCCCTGGTGATTTTCGGGGCGGGCCTTTTGAAGCTCAAGGCCGCCTGGAGCCAAGGCCGTCCAGCCCGTCGGCCCGGGGATCTCAAGGGTCTGGTGCTCTATCTGCTGGGTCAGCGCGAGATTTTGGAGAACCGTGTTGCCGGCCTGGCCCATCTGGCTCTGTTTTGGGGTGTGTGCTTTTATTTAGCCCTGGCCATCCTGGCCCAGTTCGGCCCGGTCATCCCCCCGGGGTTGGCCAGGCTGGTTTCGCTCATAAGCGACCTGCTGGGCGTGGCCCTGCTGGCCGGCCTGATTTTCTTTGCTTTGCGCCGCCTGGGCGACCGGGAGGCCGCCGCGCCCCGCGGTGTCCTGCTGCCGGTGGCCGTTCTTCTGATAGTTGTGCTCAGCGGCTTTTGGGCCGAAGGCGCCCGCCTGAACCTGGCCCCTGAGGGTGCTTCCTGGCACGCGCCGGCGGGCTGGTTCTTTGCCCTGCTTTCACCGGCCTCTCCCCTGTTCATGCAGATAATGGTGCGCATCCACTTCTTCGCGGTGCTCTTGCTTCTGGCCCTGGTTCCCTTCACTTTTCTGCGCCATTTGGTAACCAGTTCCTTGAACGTCTACTACCGCAGGCAAGAGCCCGCCGGGGTGATTGAGCCGGTGGACTGGCAGCAGCCGGTGATCGGGGCCGACCAGAGGCGGGACTTCAACTGGAAACAACTGCTGGATGCCGAAGCTTGCGTTTCCTGCGGGCGCTGCGAACAGAGCTGTCCGGCCAACATCTCCGGCAAGCCGCTCTCGCCGCGCAAGGTTATGCGCGCGCTGCATGAGAACCTGCGTGGCGGCGGAGGTATGGAGCAATCAGTAAGCCAGGACGAACTTTGGGCCTGCACCACCTGCATGGCCTGCCTGGAAAAATGCCCGGTCTTCGTGGAGCCCCTGGACAAGCTGGTGGACATGCGCCGCTATCAGGTCCTGGACCGGGGCCGCCTGCCCTCCGAGGCCCGGGAGATGATGCGCGACCTGGAGCTGTACGCCGACACCTACGGCCGAGGGCCCGCGCACCGCGAGGATTGGGCCCTGGGTCTGGAGGTGCCCCACATTTCCAACCTACCGGGCGAGGCGGAGGTGCTTCTGTGGGTGGGCTGCTCTGGGGCCTTTCACCCTCAGTACCAGCAGGTGGCCCGTTCCATGGCGCATATACTCAACGCGGCGGGGGTCAACTTCGGCATTTTGGGCAAGGAGGAAGCGTGCTGCGGGGACGCGGCCAGGCGCTTGGGGGACGAGGAACGTTTCGAAACCCTGGCCAAAAAGAACATCGCCGCCCTGGACAAGTATGGCGTAAAGACCCTCGTCTGCCTGTGCCCCCATTGCTACAACACCCTGCGCAACGAATACCCGGCGCTGGGAGGCCACTACCAGATTTTATCCGCCGTAGAGTTCGCGCTGAGGCTCATTGCAAAAAAAAGGATATACCCCAAATATCCCCTGGCAGGGCGCCTGACCATTCATGACCCCTGCTACCTGGGCCGGGGCAACGGTATCTACCAGCCCCTGCGCGACCTGGTGGGCTCCCTGCCCGGCGCCAGCCTGGTGGAGCTGGAGCAAAGCCGCGAAAACGGTTTCTGCTGCGGAGGCGGCGGAGGGCGCATGTGGCTGCACGAAAAGCTCGGCGAGAACATAAACAACCTGCGCGCCGCCCAGGTGGCTCACAGCGGCGTGCAGACGGTGGCCACCGCCTGTCCTTTCTGCCTGACCATGCTGGAAGACGGCATCAATTCCCTGGAAACGGAAAGGCCCGCCAAGGTGCGCGATCTCATCGAGATTGTGGCCATGTCCCTGGGCCGGGCGCATTAAGGGAGTGAGGCGCCAGATGAGAATCGTAGTTTGTCTAAAGCAGATAGCGCACACTTACGCCAGGAGCGGCAGAGACCCGGATAGTAATTACCTGGAGCCGGAAGACAAGGTGCTGCGCATCAATCCCTGCGATGAATTCGCCCTGGCCCTGGCTTTGGAGGCCAAGGAGTACCTACCGGGCGGAGCGGAGGTGAGCCTGCTCACCCTGGGCCCGATATTGGCCCAAATCGAACTGGTGCGCTGCCTGGCCCTGGGCGCCGACTGGCTGTTCCAGGTGGATGCCCAGGGTTATTTGGACCCCTGGCAAAAATCCAGCCTTCTGGCCCGGTCCGTTCAAAAAATCGAGGCGGACCTGGTCTTATGCGGACGGGAGTCGCTGGACAGCGCCAACGGCCAGACCGGGGCGCTGTTGGCGCATCACTTGAATATGCCCTTTGTTTCCGGTGTCAGGAAAATTGATTTTGGCACCGAAGGACCCTTCGCCGTGGTGCGGAGGGCCGCGGGCCGCGGCACCCGCCAGGTGCTGCGCTGCCCTCTGCCGGCGGTTTTCAGCGTGGAGGCGGGCAATACCATACCGGCGCCGCCCTCCTATGATCAAAAGCGCAACCTGGGCTCCCCGCCGATTCAAAAGCTAGTGCTGGACGCGGCAGGGGTGGCGCCACGCTATGTCCAAGAGGCGCAATATCCCCCCAGACCCCGCGTCAAGCCCCTGACCCCGCCAGACAACTGCCTGGATTCTTACGGCCGCGTCTCGGAGCTGCTTTCCGGCAGCAGCATGGAGAAAAAAGGGAGGATGCTAACCGGCGATCCCGAGACCCAGGTTGAGGGCATCATCACCTTTTTGCAGGAAAGCGGGGTGCTGGAGCCTGAGAAGGAAGGTGAACTAGACGGGTGAGGCAAAGGACCACAATACGCAGCCACCCATCGAGCTTGGCCTATCGCCTGGCTGACAGGGTGGCCGTGAGTCAACAACCAGACGCCTGCCAACTGGTTTTGGCCTATCCTCTGAAGGTTCTGCAGTTGCATCCCTACTGGCGGCCAGTGTTCCAACGGCTGGACGGCGAGGAGTTTGTGCCCCTGCCCGAAATACTGCAGCTTCAAGGCAAGGTTGCCCCCTTGCAGGCCGAGATCATGCTGAGTGACTTAGCGCGCCGGGGGTTTTTGGAACAAAAGGGGCAGCCGGCCTTGGAACAATTGCCCCTGGTTTCCATAATCATCCCGGTGTACAACCGGCCGCTGGAAATCCGGGATTGCCTGGAATC
>JANQFN010000324.1 GCA_028277825.1 Desulfarculaceae bacterium | reverse complement strand
TGAATCTCCGCCTGAGTGACCGTCACCTTAAACTCTAGACCTGTGGCCTTGAAGCTGTCGCTGAAATCATAAAAATCATTGAGACTTTGCTGAATTTTTGGGGCAAGCACAAATGATCCCTTGCCCCTCTTGCGGTATAGAAGATTGTCTTGGGTAAGTTGAGAAATCGCCAGACGTACTGTGCCTCGGCTGACCCCGAATTTTTGGGTCAATTCAGCCTCGGAAGGGATCATGTCTCCCTCTTTCCATTCATCCGAAAAAATTTTTGTTTTTAAGATGTTGGCTAACTGCAAATACAAGGGGATGCTGCTTTTCTCATCCAGCATGGTTATGCTCCGATATGAAAAGGTTACACCAGGAAAGGCCTGGCATGAGTCGCCACCAAGCCACAATAACACTGCTTGTTCTCCTTGAGCAAAAACAACAAATTCACAGCATCCCCTTTTGCTCAGAGCACACCTTTTACTATTTGCAGTCGGCCTATAGTCTAAACAGCATGGCGAGCCCACTTCAATGTCTAAATGTTTATACAAATGGTTTGGCTTTGATGTCAAGCCATAAAGCTGACAATGAAATCTAATTCTCAAAGATGCTTTTTTCGGCGCTGACAGCGGCCACAGCGCCTTCGCCCACGGCACTGGAAATCTGCCTCACCTCTTTGTCGGTGACATCTCCGCAGGCGAACACGCCGGGTACGCTGGTTTGCATCCCCCGGTCCACCACGATAAATCCGTCAGCATCCAAGTCCACGGCCCCGTTCAAAAAGCTGGTGACCGGAACCATACCAATAAAGACAAAAACCCCCGAGGTCTCCAAAGTAGATTCCCGGCCGGACTTGACATTGTGCAACCGTACCCTATCCACTAAATCCCGGCCTTCGATAGCGCTCACCACACTATCCCAGATAATTTCTATCTTTTCATTGGCTAGAACCCGCTCTTGAAGCACTTTGGTCGCCCGCAATTTGTCTCGCCGGTGTACTAAATAGACCTTGCTGCCAAATTTGGTGAGATAAATTCCCTCTTCGGTAGCCATGTCGCCGCCTCCCACCACGGTGATTGGTAGGTCCTCAAAAAAAGCACCGTCGCAGGTAGCGCAATAGGATACCCCCTTCCCAGTGAAGCTGGCTTCACCAGGCACCCCAAGTTTACGTGCCTGAGCACCAGTTGCGATTACGACACTTTTACATTTTATGGTGCCCTGACCGGAAGTTAGTACTTTTTCCTTCCTGTTGAAATCCACGGATAGGATTTCGTCTCGCTTGATAGGCAAACCAAATTTTTCGGCCTGTTGCTTCATGCGCCGAATCAGATCAGAACCCTTTATGCCTTCAGGAAAGCCCGGATAGTTTTCCACCCATTCTGTGGTGAGGACTTGGCCGCCAAGCGCCAGCTTTTCCAACAGGACTGCGTCAATCCTGGAGCGGGCCGCATAAAGACCTGCAGTTATGCCAGCGGGACCTCCACCAATTATCACAAGATCATGGTATGATGCGGACAATGTCTCTGCTCCCAGTTGCCTCCTAAAGTGAGGATCAAACAATAATTGCGCGTACTTCAGCTGTACATCATTTGGCCTCCCGCGTAACGGTTCTATCAGTTAACCTATTAATAACATATGGTATTTAATGGCAGTTGTTGAATACTTAAGTCCAAGCTGGAAGCCAATGCCAGTAATGTTTAAATGTCTAGACATCTATAGTTTGGCCCATTTCCTTTGTCAATCGAATTTTCCACCCCCGGCCTATTTGCTTCTAAAACCAAGCTAAACTGAACGTGACGCACTACAAAATTAGGGGTTGAACTATAGGCCCTTATGTTGTCATGACAATTGCCATGCTGGTTAAAGGCTCGAGGTGCCTAGTACTCAGAGAAAGTCAGGCAAGCTGAAAAATCAAAGGCAGAACAAATATTCAAATAATATTAAGCTCCCTTGAATGCCCTGTTTCAGGCTCAAGTCAACTTAGCAACTTTTTTTTGATTATTCATGCGTCAAAAACCTACCAAGCGCTTCTAACATTTTTACTGACGCCTCCCTATCTCCCCTCTCCCAGCGATTGAGAGTGCTGGGATTAACCCCAATTATTTGGGCCAAATTGTCTTGGCTCATACCCAACGCGCGTCTAGCAGTTACTAGGCGCTCGCCGAAGGTGGCCCGGCCTTCCCAAGGTGCATAGCCCAGGAATTGGATGATCTTGGGCATGAGATGAAGGGTTGGTTCGGTCCGGTTGTTCTCCCAGTTG
>JANQFN010000409.1 GCA_028277825.1 Desulfarculaceae bacterium | reverse complement strand
TGGCGGTCGATTATGAGGCAATGGGCCGGGGGCAGCATGGACACGCCGCTGAGCATGCTGTGGGGTTGATACACCGAGCCAAAGGTCAAAAGCAGGCGCAGGGCCTCGGGGTCCAGCTCGGGCCGGATCAAGCCGCTGGCCAACAGGGCCTTGATCTCCGAGGCGAAGATCAGAGAACCCTGGTTCTCAGCGTATAGGAGCGGCTTGATGCCCAGGTGATCCCGGGCCAGGAGCAGGCGCTCTTGGCCCGGTCCGCCCCGGCGGTCGTAGACGGCCAGGGCGAACATGCCCCGCAAGCGGGAGAGGAAATCATCGCCGTATTTTTCATAGAGCCGCAGCACCACCTCGCTGTCGCAGTGGGAGCTAAAGCTCACTCCCTGCTTTTCCAGCAGGCGCTTTTCTTCCAGGAAATTGTAGGATTCGCCGTTGTAGACCAGCCAGAGGTTGCCGTCCGGGGTGCTCATGGGCTGGTGGGCCGCGGGCGAGAGGTCGATCACCGCCAGGCGGGCCATGCCCAGGACCACGGTTTCGTCATGGAACAGGCCGCGGTCGTCCGGGCCGCGGTGGCCCAGGGCGGCCACCATTTTCTCCAGGCGGCCGGGCTGGGGGTCAGCGCCCCATATGCCGGCTATACCGCACATGGTTTACCTGAAGGGACCACTCCGCCGGGATTATTTCTCTTGGCCGCTGACAAACTTCACCTGGCTGGCCAGATCCACCACTCCCTCGAACTTGTTGGAACCGGTGACCGACAGCACCGCCGCCTCGTTCAGGAAATGCAAGGGATTGTAATGGTAATGCTGTTCCACATCGCTCAAATTTTCAGCCAGGCTTCCCGAGACCAGGTACTCTCCGACCCTCAGGCTGCAATGGAAGCTGAAATCGGCAACGATTTCCTGGCCGGCCGATGCCGGCACCGCGATACCCAACACCGATGTGGAAGTTCCGTACACCTGGGTGCCGCCTGGTGTTTCTATGCGAAAGCCCAGACTGACCGAGGGATAATCCTGGTTGCACATGGCGCGGACCCTGATGATGTAGTCCCGACCCTGGTCCAACGAGCCTGCTTCTCGGCCTTGAGTATCCAACAGCCGAACCTCTAACACCCGCCCCCCTTTTTCCTGCGCCTGGGTTCCCTTATAGTCCTCATCAGGGGCGTGAGGCGTCTGCTTCGTTTGGTTGGTGGCGGCCAGTTCTGCCCGCACCTGCTCCTCATACAAGTAGCCAACTTGACGGGGTTTGCCCAGGCTGATCAGGCGGCCGCTTTCCAAAAGCAGCGCCCGGTCACAGAGCTCGTAGATGCTCTGCAGGGCATGGGACACCAGTATCACGGTGGCCCCGCCGGCGGCGATTTGTTTCATGCGGGCGTAGCTCTTGGCGGCAAAGGCCATGTCGCCGGTGGCCAGAGCCTCGTCGATGATCAAGATGTCGGGCTCCACCGACACCGCCACGCTGAAGGCCAGGCGGGCGATCATGCCGGCGGAATAGGTCTTCACCGGGTGGTCGATGAAATCCCGAATGCCACTGAAATCAATGATGTCTTCCATTTTGGCCACGATCTCCTCGTGGCTCATGCCGTGGCAAAGGCCGTCCATCACTATATTGTCGCGGCCGCTGTTATCCTCGTTGAAACCCACCCCCAGGGCCATGATGGCCGAGACCTTGCCGTTGACCTCTACCTGTCCGCTGGTCTTGTCTAAGGTATCGGCGATTATTCTGAGCAGGGTAGTTTTTCCCGCGCCGTTACGGCCAATCACACCCAGCACTTCGCCCCGGGGCAGTTCAAAAGATACGTCCCTTAGGGCCCAGACCTCCTGGTGGTGGGGCTTCCTGGTGAGCAGTTCCCAGAACATATCCGAAGGCTTGGTGTACACCTTGTACACTTTGCTCAGATCGCTTACTTTCACCGCGAAATTGTTGTTCTGGCCGCTCATACGAAGTTGCCAAAGTGCACTTTGAGCCGATTGAACATGCGTCCACCCAACAACAGGGCAGCGAAACTGACCACAATCAGAACCAGCCAGGCATAGGGGTGCAAGATGGCTCCGAAATAACATACATCCTGGAAACACCAGACCAGGTAGCTTAGCGGGTTCAGGTAAAGGATGGGTTTCAAGGCGCTGGGCACCCACTGGGGTAAAAACAAGATCGGTGAGGTGTACAGACCCACGAAGATAAATATCTGTACAAACTCTTTGGTGTCTTTAAAAAAAACTCCGACAGATGCCAGTATGTAGGAGAGACCGGTCATAAGGATCAACAGGAGGAAAACCAAAAGGGGCAGCAGCACATAGGTCCAGGGCAGGAACTGATAGACGATCAGGGAATAGAGGACCAGGGCGGCCAGGCTGATCAGCAGATGGAGTTGGGAGGCCAATACCATTTTGACCGGCAGTACTTCCAAGGGAAATACCACTTGGCGCACCAGGCCAATATTGCTGGTTATAGCGGTGGGGCCCCGCATCAGGGGTTCTTGGATGGAGATAAAGGGCACCAGACCTGAAAGCAGATAGACCGCGTAACCAAATGGGGTTTCAAATATGCCGGCGGTGCGCGCCTTGAAAACCGCGCCGAACAGGAACAAAAACACCGCCATGATTATCAAAGGATGCCCCACCGCCCAGAACAGGCCGAAGAAATGGCCCACGTAGCGGTCGGCGATGTCGCGGCGCACCATCTCCCAAAGGAGTTTCTTGTGCCGGGTCAAGAGCCCAACGGTCTCGCCGGTGGCTCGGAAGAAAACCCGGGGGTCCAAAAGAGACATCTAACCTCTTCCCTGAGTAATCGTCCTTTTCATTAACCTGTTTTCCAGCAGAAGCCACCTATCCGTCCACGAAACCGGGCTGAATGCCCGAGATCCAGATTGAAGATATTCTGCCATAGGGCCGTCTTGGCCGCAACTTTGCCCACAGCATTGCAGAGTTGGTTCCGCCTGGCCTACGTTGTAAGTGAGATAAGGCCAGGTTCATGTCTTTGGGGCGATTTTGGGTGCGCTGTGGATGATTTGAAGGACATCGGCCATTTCGGTTTCCAAACCAATGATGTCCAAATACCAGAACATGGTTTCGAGGCGGGGGCGGTTTTCCCGACGCACCATGTCTAGAGCCGCTTCGCGCTTTATCAATCCCTCGCGTATTTGATTGCTGCGAAAGGTGTCATTTTCGCTGAAGCCGGCCATAGTGTAGTAGATGTAATTATAAAAAGACGCGGTCCCATCACCAATACGCCAAGTGGAATCAGTATCAGAGGCCATTTCAAAGCCGTAGTCCTCGATGAGGGTCGAAACCACTTGGTCTTCCAGCCAGGGAATGTAACCGTACAGATTCAGATAGGAACGGTCCAGCAGGTAGTAACAGCCGTAGGCGAACAGTGAATCCCACAACGAGGAGTTTAAGTAGCCGGGGTTCTTTAGGTAGGCTTGCGTGTAAAAATTCATCAACTTCAGTTTGCCGGCCACCGGCAGGGTGTAGACGTGTTTGGTGTCCTCTCGGTGGGGCGGCACCCCGGCAAAACCGGTTTTGAAGTCAGTGCGCTCCAGACGGTTCTCGCCCAAGATGCTCAAACCGGCGCCCACCTGCCGGCGGATCTTTTGTAAATAAAAGAAATATTGTTTGTCCCCGGCCATGAACAAGGGCACCATGCCCAACGCCGGTTTTTTGAGCCAAGCGGCAACGTTTTTCTTGATGTAACGGCGTTTCTTGGTGATGTCAGCCGAGACAATAATATTTTCCACACCCAGCCTGGCGCATACCCGGGAGATGTTGCGCCGGGCCAAGTCTGTAACCATGCCCCAATCGTAGGTGTAAGCTATAGGCCTGAGCCCCAAAACCTTTTTCACATAGTGCAAGCTAAACAGACTGTCGCGGCCGCCGCTTACCCCCACCACGCACTCGGCCAGGCCATGGGAACGCCGGTGGGGCCGGACAGTCGCCTCCAAGGCGTGTGGGCCCTTGAATTCCAGGTTTTTGTGGTTGCGGCAATAATTGCATACGCCGTTTTGGTCGAAGTTTATGAAGGGCATGGTTTCAGGGAGTATGCATTTGGTGCAGCGCCTGAGTGAGTCCTGCCAAGAGGTGTCATGAGGGAATCTGGCCTTGATGTCATCCAGGTAGCGCTTGGTTTGGGAATCCAAGAGCCCGCCCAAACCAACCTGCTTTTGGGCCAGCCGTAGCGATCGTTGTCCTCCTGGTTTGGTGGCGACCTCCACTATTTCCCGCGGCTTAGGGATATTGACAAGAGGGGGGGAGGCGTCTAGTGGTGGGAAGAAACTGAAATCAACCACCTGCAGGCTGCTTAAATTCACCAAGCATCCTTGGCCGGGCCTGATTTGTTGGATGGGGAGACCGCCCAAAACCTTGTGCAAGTGACGTTGCCGGGCCAGGCGGGAAAGGATGTATCCCTCAGAGGCGAAAATGAATGGCGTTTCCCGGCTCGGCGCGTAACGGTAGAGGGACCCGTTGTTGGTGGCCAACAGGAGCACATCCAGTTCGGCAAAAGCCACGGCAATGGAGGCGGTGCCCTCAATCAGGCTGAAAGTGCGCCAGATTGCCTGGGACAGGGGAAGCCCTTGGTCCAAATAATTACGCAGCAAAACCAGGACCACCTCGCTGTCCACCTGTGAACGCCTTTCCAGATGGGGGTGGTCCCGCCAGACCTCTTCCTGGTTGACGATTATGCCGTTGTGCACCTCCACCGCCCTGCCAGCCACCACCGGCTGGTTGTTCAAAGGCTCGAATTGGTTGCCCGTGGTGACCAGACGGGCATGGCCCACGAAGGCCGTGGGCTCCGGGTGGCCGTCGGGGCCTACCGCCAGCGCTTGGCGCAGCAACCGGTTGTATTCCTTACCGCGCACCAAGGCCGAAGCGGGCCGGTGGCTTTTGAGCACTTCTATGCGTTGGCGTTCAATCGCGGCCAGGCCCGAGGCTTCCTTGCCCCGAGACTCCGAGAAAAGGAACAGGTATTTCAAGACCTCTTCCACCCGGCCGGCAGCCAGGCCGGAGGCCTCATTGAAGGCTATGCCGAATATTCCGCACATTTATGGCCAAATTCATCCGGTCCGAGGCATCGTCCTACATGCGACACCCTTTGGGTTACGCCTGGTAACTACCATCCAAAAACAAGACCAGGCTCATGATGACCTGTAGCACCCTCTCATTATTTTGCCTGCCCTCCAACTGGTCTTCCAGAATGTGATTCACCTCCCGCGGCCGGAAGAAACCGGTGGCGCTGAGCCGTTTGGGGGAGAGCACCTGGCGCAATAAGTCGATGAACTTGCCGTGCTTGAGCCAGGTGTTGCCCGGCACCTCAAAACCGTTCTTTTTGTAGGCTGCCAGTGTTCTAGGGTCTACCCTTTTTACGGCGGGGAACTCGCTTTGAAAGGCCCGGTGTAAAAGATACTTGAGCTTAAGGGGGTGAAAACGGGCCTTTAACGGCAGCTTGGTGATGAACTCAGCCAACTGATTGTCCATAAAGGGCACCCTCAGTTCCACCGAGGAGGCCATGTAGGCGTTGTCTGCCCCGGCGAAGGAACAGCCGGGCAAAAACACCTTGAAATCAAAGTAGCTGAGTGCGTCAATAAAGGGCCACTCCTTCACCTTTGACAAATACTGGCTAAAAGCGATGTAGGGATCGTGTTCACCCACCAGGGCCAGGGCCTCGGGAGTGAGCAGTTTGGGCCAATCGGCATAGCGCACCACTTCCTTGAAACCGAAGAACATGCGGAACAGGTCGTGGTGGTCGGCCTCCACGAAGCTCTTGAGTTTGAAGGTGGCGGGCAGGCGGCCGCTGCCGGCGGGAAGCCCCCGGGCCAAAGGCTTGATCACCCGGTCGCGGATAGCGCTTGGTAGCAGGTGGTACAGTTTGGCCGCGTTGGCGGCATGCACCGTGGGATAGCCCAGGAAGAGTTCGTCGCCGCCATCGCCGCTGAGAATCACCTTGTAGCCCTGCTGGTGGATGAAGCGGGCCATGGCCGCCGAGGCTGTGTTGCACCACAGGGCGTAGGGTTCGTCCAGATGTTTTTGACGGCCCAGCAGTTGGGAGCAGAATTCGTCTTCGCGGTAGAGCATGGGCTGGTGCGGACTGTTGAGCAGTCCCGCCCACAGCGCCGCCTCTCCGCCCTCGTCGAACTCGGACTCGCTAAAGCTGATGGTGAAGGAGTTCAGGCCGGGGCGGACCTCGCTGGCGGCGGTGAGCACCGAACGCGAATCCAGGCCGCCGCTGATCAGAACCCCCACTGGTACGTCGGCCAGCATCTGCCGTTTTACCGCCTGGCGCACCAGCAGGCCGGTTTGGCTGACCGCCTCCTGCCGGCTTATATCTTCCTTGTGCCCAAAATCCAGGTCGTGGTACTCACCTTTTTCGAGTCCCTTTCGATTGATCTCCAAGTAATGGCCGGGTCTTAGCTTATGCACCGAACGATAAACGCTCCAGGGATCGGGGATGTACATCAGACCCAACAAGGTGGAAATGCCCCGAGGATCAGGGGTGGAATCAAAGCCGGGCACTGTCCTGAGCGCTTTGATCTCGCTGGCGAAATAAAGCACGCCCTGTTGCTCCATATAGTACAGCGGCTTGACCCCGAATCGGTCCCGGGCGATCAGAAGACGTTGTTGCTTCCGGTCGTAGAGCGCAAAGGTGAACATGCCGTCCAGGCGGCTGATGAAGCTACGGCCCTGTTCTGCATAAAGGTGCAGCAGGAGTTCGGTGTCGCAGTTGGTGGCAAAGCGCCTGCCCCTGGCCTCCAGTTCGCACCGAAGTTCGGGAAAGTTGTAGATTTCGCCATTGTAGACCACGACCAAATCGCCGTCGGGACTGAACATGGGCTGGTGCCCGCCGGCCAGGTCCAGGATGCTCAACCGGTTGTTGCCCAGGGCCACCTGCTCAAAGACAGCGGTGCCCTGGTCATCTGGCCCCCGGTGCAGCATGGTGGCCATCATGGGCTCGATGAGCCCGGGGTCCACCGGGCGCTCGCCGTTTAAACTGGCGTATCCGGCTATGCCGCACATGTATAAATCGCTTTCAAATCCACGGCTCAGTCCTTGTAGGCCCGCAAAAAGATCAAACCTCCCCTTTGTTGCTCCACAAATCCCTTGAACCCGGCCTCTTGCAAGGTGTTTTTTACTCCGCTCAGGGTGGGGAAGCGCCAATGGAAAGGGTCGGCGGCGCCGTGGGGGGTGTTGAGCCGAGCCATGGCCAGGGCATAGTTCAGGGCCCAGAGCGGCCCCTTACGCAGTGTGGCCCGCAGGGTCTGGCTGGCCCCGCGCCGAATTTTATCTAGCCAGGCCGGCCGCGGTTCGCTCTTCTCTATCAAATCCAAGGCCAGGTTGATGCAGCCTCCCGGCTTGAGCACTCTGGCGGCTTGGCGCAGAGCCTGGGCATAGTCGATCATGTGATCCAAGCAACTGCAGTACACCAAGGAGTCAAAGACAGCGGAGCCAAAGGGCAGCAACTCCGCCATACCCAGCAGGAAGGGGAAATCACGGGGTTGCTCCCCCAGAAGCGGATCCAAACCCCAATAGACCACAGGGTTTTCAGACGGGATATAAGCCGGCACCCCACGCTGAGGACCGCAGCCCACCTCCAAGACCAATCCTCTCAGATCCATGAATGCGGCCAAATACCGGGCCACCGGGCCGCCGGTGGCAAAAAGATTCAGAAAAGGCGCCATTTCATAACCGAGCATAGCGTTTTCCTGCAACTGGCGCCACAGGGCCGCTTTGTCGGCCAAGGGTGAGGGCAAAGGGTCGGGAATCAGGTTAAAGACACCAGACTCACGGGGATAGAAAATGCGCCTGTCAGGCGTGACCAGGGCAGCGCCGCCGCCGGATTCTGGGCGCAGTCCCAAGGGCAGGCCGCTTAGCGGGCAGACCAAATTCTCTTCCAACTTGGGCGGTTTTTTTTTTAACTTGATCAGGTTCATTATCTTTGTGTTCCCTTGTTCACCTCAGTTTACGCAGGGTGAGCCAAATCTCCGGAGCAAGTCGCTGTATTTTGCATGTTTCACTTATAACCCACCGCGGACCAGCTATATCCCCTATAATGCTTTACCCTGATATTGGAGAACCCTCCCTGACGAAATAGGTCGGTTACCTCTTGTTGTGTATAATATTTGGCATAGTGGGGGTTCAGTTGGTCGTAGATTACCAGCCGGCGCTGCTCTGGACTCAAGCGAGCGATAATGCCGTTCATGTAGGACGCCAAAGGCAGCGACATATAGCGGCAAGCCCGCATGTATAATTTTAAAGGGAAGTCCAAAGCCCAACTGGCCGCCGCCAACGCCCCTGGTGGTAGGCGACGGGTGAAAAAGCGTATAGGCCTGACAAAACTTAAATAGAGTTCGTTGCCCTCCCTGCCATAAACCCAGATCGCAAACCTACCGCCTGGCTTAAGGGCGCCATAAGCTGCTCGCATAGTTGAGACTGGGTTGGGGATATGATGAATGACTCCCACCGAAAATACTATGTCAAGTGCACCGTTTTTAGGTATCTCCTCTCCTGTTAGCTGAAGGCATTCAACTTGGTCTTCGTGTTCGGAGAGATTGTTTCTGAGTACCTGAAATGCATTAGATGGCTCCAAGGCTATGATGTGGTCTGCCCCAGCCTGTAGAAGCATTTTGACAACCCGCCCGGATCCGGAGCCGATTTCTGCGACCCTCAAACCAGACAGGTCTGTGACGTCCAAAAGCGGAGAAAAAAGTTCAGCCAAAGACTCCAGGCTGGCATAAAAGCCTTCATTTTCCTGAAAGCGTTGCCATTGCTCACCAAAATCGGAAATGGTCCGTTCTTGCAAGTTCCTAGACATATAAATCTCAACCACCGTATATCCAGATGTTATAAGTGAATTCCTACACTGGCCTGGTTACCGTTGCGAGAAAGAAGCTGGCGTTTAGCAAACCACCTGAGCGCCTCAACGGGACACGAAGAAAACGCCGGCCAGGATCAGGAGCAAGCCCAGGCTCTTGCCGGTGGTGAGGCTTTCTCCCAAAAAAATCACGGCCAAGCCCACCAGAATTACAAAATTCAGTCCGGCTTGTATGGGGAAAGCCACCGAGGCCTCCATGCGCGACAGGGCCACGGCAAAGACAAATGGGGCCAGAACGAATAGCACTCCTCCGATGAAGCCGGCCGGCGAGGAAAAAAGGTTGAAAAGGTAGCGCAGGGCCCCGGAAAGGGAATCCACCCCCAAAGAGCCCAACTGGTTCATCTTGAATTTGATGGCAAAGGCCCCCAGGGAGTTCATCACAATGCTGGCCAGCAGCATTCCCCAACTCATCAGATAGCTATTTTCCGCCATGACTAACCGCTCCCTGCACATGGTTCACGCGCCAAGCGTCGTTGCTTTTTGGCAACAGCCGGCTGCCCACATAGGCCACATCGAAGGTTGGTGCGTATATGACCGCCTTGGCCAAGGGACCGTTGCGCAAAAATCCCTGCAGGGCAGGATTGATCAGGCCCGGGAACACCCTGCCCAGTTTATAAAGGAGAAATCCGGTATTCACCCATTTGCCCTTGCTGCGCCAATGGGTCATTTCCAGGCCGTTGTCCGCCAGGAGCCGTTGCATGGTGTTCAGGTCGAAAAAGCACAGGTGCTCCGGAGGAGTCATGAATGCCCAGCGCTTACCCAGCAGGCGGGCGGCGACCGAACCCAGGTTGGGGGTGGACAGGCAAAGCCTGCCCCCGGGTCGTAGAAGGCGGCTCATGTGGGCCAGGGCGGCTTTGGGGTCCCAAAGGTGCTCGATCACATCCCACATGACTATGGCGTCGAAATAGCCCTCTGGAAAGTCCGCATCCTCCAAGGGGCCGGCCTGCAGGCGGTCTTGCAATTCCGGGTTCTTGGCCCGGGCCATCTCCACCGCCTGTTCCGATATGTCCTGGCCCCACATTTCATAATGCCGCTTGGCAAACAGCAGTCCGTCGCCCGCCGCGCAGCCGGCGTCCAGCACCCTGGCGCCCCGGGGCACTCCGCAAAGGCCCACCCAGGCCAGGCGCCGCTTTTGTTCCAGCCGCCAGGCCAAGTCGTCCACGTATTTGCCACGCTCAAAGTAGCCTTGTGCGTACAACCGTTTCATTTGCCCCGGGGTGGGCCTTTCCTTTACTTGCACAAAGCCGCAAGTCTCGCAGCGGCCTACGGTCACGGCGTTGAGACGCCATTTGGTCTGTAAACGCGGATGTGCGCAGAGCCGGCAAAGCTCCATGGGTCTTGCTCTATTCAGGCCGTGTGGAGAAAGGGTCTTCGAAGCGTTCCAGCCGCACGGCCGAGATTTGGTCGCAGATGATGCCCATGAAGAAAATCGTCATACCGCCAATGAATAGGACGGCGCCAAGCACTGGAACTCCCAAGCCGCTGGCAAAGGCTTCATAGAGGCTGTAGACGGTGGCAAAGGCCATCAAAAGCGCTGCTGTGGGCAAGAATATGCGCATGGGGTCGAACAGGGCGATGATCCGCAAGATCAGAAGCACCGTACCCAGCCCATCGCGCACGATGCGCACAGAGCTGGAACCTATGCGCTTTTGGGTGGTGATCTCTATTTCACCTATGCGGTAACCGCGTTTGATGAAAACCAGGGTCGAGGTGGTTGAGGCGGAGAATCCGTCTGGTAAGAGATGAAGGTAGCGCAACAAAACGTTTCTTTTCACTGCCCGCAAGCCACAGTTGAGGTCCCTGATTTTCTTCCGGGCCAAAAAGTTTGCTACCGAGGATAAAATGGCCTTGCCCGGGCGCCGGATAAGGGGGTCGCCGGCGCCCTGGCGGCGAACGGCGAAGACGATGTCGCAATCTTCCGCCCGAAGTTTATCCACCGCCCGGCCCACATCTTCCACCTGGAACTGGCCGTCACCGTCGAAAAAGACCACTATTTCGCCGAGGGCATTTCTGGCTCCGGTTTTCCATGAGGCCCCGTATCCCCGGTTCATTTGGTGCCTTATCAGCCGACACCGCTCCCGGTCCACCAGCTGGGCGGTGTGGTCTTGGGAGCCGTCATCAACCACAATTATTTCGTATTCCGGGTAATGTTCCGCCAAGGAGGCGGTCACAGAGGCAATGGCCTTTTCCTCATTAAAGGCCGGCACCACTATGCTCACCGGAGGTTGCAGTTTTAGTGAATGTTCAGGCAATGCTACACCCCGATCATGTATTGCCAGCATGCCCCCCGCAACAGGCCTCAACCAACTGGCGCATAATGATAACCTCGCCCACCTTGAAGGTCAAATTGGCCGACGCCCCCTATCACCACTCGGGTCGTGGAGAACGAGCGGCAGTCTCGCCCGCGGGTTCCCAGCGCTTGCACCGTTGGGATTGGAGCCTTTACTCACGATAAGGGGAAAGCTATCATGGCCCGGAGTTGGCCTGGGCCCTTGTGACGGGCGCAAAGGTATAGTCGGCGCCATACAGAGCCATTGAGTTCCGTTGACATCCCTGCCGGTTGGCAGTGGGCCCGGCCGCTGAAAATATAGGTTAAACTGTCTCTCAGGCTTTTTTTCGCCGGGAGAAGTGGTGCGAAGCGGCCGGCGCCGAGTCTCGTAAAAGCTGATATTACCTGCCAAGGGCGCATGTTTAATATTGCAATGAAAAAACTGGTTCAGAGAAAAGGGTGGATACTCGATCTAATCGTACTTGGATCTTTCATCATCATTGCGCTGGCTATTTTCAATGCTCGCTGGTGCGGGCAAACACCCGTGTTACAAATGTCATCGGACGCCGGAGACGTGCTTTCCTATGCCGCGGCTTTGGATCATCCGGAACATTTCACCAACGATGTGTCATTCTCTGACCGTAGCCATCTGAATTTCTACCAGATGATCCATATCAATCTGATTCGTTTGCTCAACCGCCTAACCGGCGATTACGGTTTGGCATATCTTGTTTTCTTTGCCCCTTTGATATTTTTACAGACTTTTGGCTTTTACATTTTGGGAAATCTATTGTTTAAGAGCAGGTACTGGGGACTCCTGCTTGCGCTTACCTGTTACGGCTTTTATTACATTCCAGGCTTGTGGACTTATTGGGGTATGTTTTCAGGCCCCCAGACCAGATATTTGTTTCAGTCTCTTTTGCCCTTTTTTCTCATCGCGGCCTGCCTGTTGCGCGAAAAACCAAAATGGTGGCCGGTATTGATGGTAAGCGGGGGGCTATTGACCAGCCTCCACCCCCCGGCTGGGCCGGTTTGGTCGTTTGCGGTGTGGTTGGGATTGTTGGTGGTGGCCCCAAAAGTCTGGGGATGGCGCAAACGTGTCACTTACTTGCTGTTGCTGGGCTGCATATACCTAGTCTCCGCGCTGCCGTTTGTGATGCCATGGCTTTCCAAGGGAAGCAATGCGGTTGTTTCCCTAGACTACAATCTGATTGTCAGCATTGCCAAAAAGCGCCTTGGTGTGGAGTTTTTCGACACCTGGGCGGCGGTGAAGGTTTTTTTCGGACAATGGAAGGGGTGGCTCTTCCTTTACTGGCTTGGAGGGGCGCTGGGCTTTTTGTTCATGCTTTGGCGCCGGTCCAAATCCAGCGACAATGTCTTAATGGCCGTTGCCTGGGTGTTGGGCATAATTGCCAGCGCCATTCTGTTCCCCTGGGCGCACAAATCATTGGCCCAATCTCAACGAGTGCTTCCGGTTGAAATAGATTTCATTCGCTCCATCCGTTTTTTGATTCCCCTGATGTTCGTTTTCTGCTTGTGGCCTCTGGCCTATTGGAGTCAGGTTCTACGGGAAGGCGGCCGGGCCTTTTGGCCGGCTCGAATCGCCTTGGCATTGGCTGGAATTGTCTTCATCACCCTAACTCTTTACAATTTTCCCTCATTTCTGGGTACGGCAGGAAACGGAATAAAATACTTGGTTCAGGGCCGGGAGTCCTGTTCCGGCAGATTCGCCAGTCAGAGCCGGCTGACCGAAGTTTTAGATGCCGTTAAACGCTCCGTGCCGCCCGGCGGCAAGATGTTTTCCAACTCCACCCATCTTCAAGTCATGTGCCGCCATTATTGCCTGAGGCCTCTGGTATGGGCAAAAAAGGATATGGGCATAAAATATTACAATGCCAACGGAGCGGCTCTGCCTGAATGGGAACGGATCAGAAATCAAATGTACGCCTCTTTGGGCCAAAAGGATGCCTTTTCCAAGCAAGACGGAATCGTGGCTTTGGCGAGAGGTTTGGGGGCTCAATATCTGCTGGTAGATTGGAAATGGCGTGTAAAGGATGCCGCTAAGCGGTCAACGGGGGCTCAATTGCTGTGGGAAAAAAATGGTTACAGCCTGGTAAAATTAGCCGGGAAACCCAATGAGTAGGCAGGAAAAATCATCGGCGCTCAGAATCATTGGCCGCGAGGTTATTTGGCCCGGGCTGCCAGGCCACATGGCCTTAGAGAGGCCGATGGCATGATCACGGTGATAATCGTCAACTGGAACGGCCGGCATCTGCTGGCGGACTGCCTTGATGCCTTGAACCGTCAGACCCTGGCGCCCAGCGAGATCATCCTGGTGGACAACGGCTCCACTGACGGCTCGATCCAGTGGTTGACCCAGAATCATCCCCAGGTGCGCCTCATGCCCCAGGCGGAAAACCTGGGCTTTGCCCGGGCCAACAACCTGGCCCTGGAACAGGTCAAAACCCCTTACGCGGCTCTCATCAACAACGACACCGAGGCTGATCCCCGCTGGCTGGAGCATTTGCACGCCGCCCTGGAGGCGGACCCAAGCGCCGGCTCCGCAGCCAGCAAGATGCTTATCCACAGCGAGCCAGGGGTGATAGACCGGGCCGGCGACGGTTACACCCGTGCCGGCGCGGCAATGATGCGCGGCCGGGGCCAGCCGGCTTCTCACTATGACCAGGCAGAACCCATCTTCGGGGCCTGCGCCGGGGCCGCCTTGTATCGCATGGATATGCTCAAAGAGTTGGGGTTGTTCGATGAGGACTATTTCCTGATCTACGAGGACGTGGACCTGGCCTTCCGGGCCCAGCTTCAGGGCTGGCGCTGCGTTTACGTGCCCCAGGCCGTGGTGCTGCACAAGGTGAGCCGCTCCCTGGTGCACGACTCAGCCACCTCTGTGTACTACGGTCACCGCAACCTGGAGTGGACCTATTTGAAAAACATACCCGCCCCGCTGCTCCTGGCCAGTCTGCCCCTGCACTTGCTCTACATGCTGGCTTCGGGCGTGTTTTTCGCGCTGCAAGGCAGGGGAGGCGATTACATCCGGGCCAAGCGGGACGCGCTCAAGGGTCTGCCCGTGGTGCTGCAAAAGCGACGCCAGGTGCAGGCGGGCCGCAAGGTGGGCAGCGGTTACCTCTGGAGCCTGATGCAGTCCGAGTCGTTTTTGCCCCGTCTGACCCGCCGCCGCCAGAAGACAGGCGGGTAGTTGCACGCCTTCGTCTGAAAAAAGTCAAAGAGGTTGTTAAGGGAAGAATGAATGCCCCCGGATTGAGCGTAGCGGTGCTGATCAATTGCTGTGTTCCCCTGGTGCTGCCGCTCAGGGGCGGTTAAAGTGCCTCAGCCGGATTTGCAAGGCGCGGTATTCTGAACACCTGGGACATGCCCGTTTGCAGAATCGGAATTAATGCGAGTGTTGTCGCCCAAATGGGGGTGCTGATAAACTAGCGTCCCCCGTATTAAAAAGCTTGTGGGCGGTCCACTGGAGAGGGGATGGCCTTTTTCTTGCCTTACCAACTTCTTATCTTCATTTCTTTGTCTGACTTCAGCCGTCCACCTGGTCCCAGTCAAAGGGAATCTCATCGCTGTGGGCCTCCAGGCGGTATTCATCCGGGTCCTGGGCGTCGTAGGGGTGGGTCACGGTGTTTATGATCAGGGCCTCGCTCGTGCTGATGCATTTCCAGCCGTGATACACCCCGGGCGGGATCTGCACCAGGCGGTGACCAAAGTCGCCTAAAAAAAACTCGTTGACCAACCCTTTGCTGGGGGAATCCTGGCGGGGGTCAAAGATGCCCAAACGGATCATACCGGACACGCAGACCACGTTGTCGGTCTGTTTTTTGTGCAAATGCCAGGCCTTTACCACCCCGGGCAGGGTGGTGGTCAGATACACCTGGCCAAAGCCCGTGAATATCTCGTCGTCAACGCGCAGCATTTCCATGAGCCGGCCGCGCTGGTCCGGAATCATCTGCAATTCTTTGAGCCTGACCCCCGCGATCAAGTCCATGCTCACCGCCTTTTGGCAGAAGGTTGCCTCCGGCTGCTCACGGTGCCGGTTAATCAGGCATTATCATTTACCATATTTTTGTTTACGTCAATAGGAGCGGGAAAGGCGGCGCAAAAGGTTTTCGCAGCATGCCTGCTTAATTAAAATAGTTATTGGTCAATACCAAGGGAGACCGATGCTTTGGGTTCGTTGACAAAACAGCCATGATTTTCTAGTATTTGGGCAGGCTTCCCCCTGGCGGATTCTAGGATCACCCGGCTCCGCCAGCCGTCCCCGGAACCCGTCCCGTCTTCTGGAGAACCGCTAACTTGCCCGATTCCACCCGCCAAGGTTTTTCAGCCCTCAAGCTGATTGCGGCCCTGGCGGTGATGGTGGGGGTAGCCCTGGTCTGCGCTTGGTTCCAGCCAGCGGGCAGCCCCATTTTCGCCCTGGTGGAAAACGGCGATTCGGAGGGCGTCCGCAAGCTGCTCAAGGCCGACCCCGGCCAGATACACGCCAAATACATGGGCCGCACGCCCCTGCACTTGGCGGTCATCAAGGACCATCGTGATTTGGTGACGCTTTTGGTGGCCAGCGGCGCCGGGTTGGAAGCGCGCGACGCCTTTGGCAACACGCCTTTGCATCTGGCCGCCCATTGCCTGCGCCTGCCGGTGGCGCGTTATCTGCTGGGGCAGGGGGCCCAGGCCGGCGCGCGCAACAAGTTCGGCGACACCCCTTTGCACCATGTGGCCTACGCCGCCTATGATCCCCTGGCTCTGCAGATAGCCGGCCTGCTGATCGCCAAGGGCGCCGCCGTGGAGGCCATGAACAACCAGGGCTACACCCCGGCCAAGTTGGCCGGCTTCAACCAGCGCTGGAACATGGTCAAGTTTTTGCAAAAAATGGCCAGACAAGCTCACCAGCCCCGCATGGCGGAGAAGAGCGGATGACCAGGGGCGAGCCGGCAAACGGTCGCCTGGATCGGGTCTGGGGAGCCCGGACCTGGGCCGGTGGGGCGGGCCTGATTTTTGGGGCCAGCGCCTTACGCCTACTGCTGGGAATCGGTCTGTTCTTTGTGGCCCGCCTCAAGGCGCCGGAAGCGCCCTATGAATGGCTCAGCCGCCTTTTGAAGGGCCCGGACGCCATTGCCTATCAGAAGCAGGCCCTGGTTATCTTGAATTTCTGGCAGGGCGGGGCTGAAAACCTGAGCACCCTGTTTTCCTCGGAATACCTGGGATACCCGGCGCTTTTGGCTGCAGCCTACTGGTTGACCACGCCCCACCCCCTGGTGGGGGT
>JANQFN010000369.1 GCA_028277825.1 Desulfarculaceae bacterium | reverse complement strand
TGATGAACGCCGCCACCCCCCTGTTCGACCGCATACGGCCCAAGGTGCTGGGAAAGGTGGTGAGCGGTGCGTGATATCCTCAAAATGGTAGTGGTGCTGACCATCATCTGCGCGGGCAGCGGCTTCCTGCTGGCCCTGGTATACAGCGTCACCAAAGGGCCCATCGAGTACGCCCGGCTCAAGTACGTAAAGGAGCCCGCGGTCAAGGCAGTGCTGGCCGGCTATGACAACGACCCCATCAAGGACCGCATCTCCCTGCCCATGGGCAAGGACAAGCGGGGCCGGCCCGTAAACCTCATCGTCTTCCCGGCCAAAAAGGGCGGCAAGACCATCGCCGTGGCCTTTGAATCCGCCGCCGGCGGTTATAGCGGCGACATCGGGGTGATGGTGGGCGTGGACCTGGCCAAGAAAAACCTCAGCGGCATCTCCATTGTCAGCCACACTGAGACCCCCGGCCTGGGCGCCCGCATCACCGAATCCCAATTCACCGACCCGTTCAAGGGCAAGCCCCTAACGGACGAGCTGAAAATGGACGACATCGAAGCCCTGTCCGGCGCCACGCTGTCCACCGAGGGCGTGGTGAAGGCGGTGAACAAGGCGCGGGGAACCTTCGACAAGTACCGCGACAAGATGGTGCAGTGAGGAGGTAGCGAGAATCATGTCAGTCAAAAAAGAATTCACCAAGGGATTGTGGGAGATAGTCCCCCCCTTCCGCCTGGTGCTGGGCCTGTGCCCCACCCTGGCGGTAACCACCTCCTCGGAAAACGGCATGGGCATGGGCCTGGCCACCACCTTCGTGTTGGTCTGCTCCAACCTGCTGGTCAGCCTATTGCGCAAGGTAATCCCCTCCAAGGTGCGCATCGCGGCCTACATCGTGATCATCGCCAGCTTCGTGGTGATCGTCGAGCTGATGATGCAGGCCTATGTCTTCCCCCTGTACCAGGCCCTGGGCATCTTCATTCCCCTGATCGTGGTCAACTGCATCATCCTGGGCCGGGCCGAGGCCTTTGCCGGCAAGAACGGGCCGGTGGTCTCCATCGCCGATGGTTTGGGCGTGGGCCTGGGTTTCACCATAAGCCTGACCATTCTGGGCGCCTTCCGCGAGATCCTGGGCAACGGCACCATCTGGGGCGTCAACATCTTCTGGGAGGGTTTCGAGCCCTTCACCTTCATGGTGCGCGCGCCGGGCGCCTTCGTGGCCCTGGGCGTTATGCTGGCCCTGATCAACCTGATCAGCCTCAAACTGGACCAGCGTAAGAGGAGGGCCCAGTCATGAGTTTAGGCGACTACCTGCTGTTCATCATCAGCGCCATCCTGGTCAACAACATCCTGTTGGCCCAGTTTTTGGGTCACTGCCCCTTCCTGGGAGTCAGCCGGCGCATGGACACCGCCACCGGCATGTCCATGGCGGTCACCTTCGTGATGACCATGGCCGGCATGATCACCTGGCTGGTGCAGTACTACGTGCTGGTGCCTCTGGACATCGAATACTTGCAAACCATCGCCTTCATCCTGGTGATCGCTTCCCTGGTGCAACTGGTGGAAATCGTCATGGCCAAGAGCCTGCCCGCCCTGTACCGGGCCCTGGGCATCTTCCTGCCCCTGATCACCACCAACTGCGCGGTGTTGGGCGTGGCCATCATCAACATCAACAAGGAGCACAGCTTCTTGGACACCCTGATCTTCTCCTTCGCCTCGGCGCTGGGCTACGGCCTGGCCCTGGTCCTGTTCGCGGGCATCAGGGAGCGCTACGTGCTGGTCAAGATCCCCAAGGTGTTTGAGGGCACCGCCATCGGTCTGGTGACCGCCGGCTTTTTGGCCCTGGCCTTTTCCGGCTTCGCCGGCCTGGCCAGCCACTAGGTATTTTTAGATTGGATTGCTAATACGGGCCTGAGCGCCCTTATGCGGAGATAGACAACATGCTGTTTGAAGCCCTGGCAATCGGAGGACTGGGACTGGCCTCGGCCCTGGGCCTGGGAGTGGCCGCCAAAGTGTTCGCCGTGGAGGTGGACCCATTGGTGGAGGCGGTGGAAGAGGCCCTGCCCGGCGCCAACTGCGGCGGCTGCGGCTACGCCGGCTGCGCCTCCGCGGCCCTGGCCATTGCCACCCACAAGGCCGAAGCCAACATCTGCGTGGGCGGCGGCCCGGAGATCACCGAAGCGGTATCAGAGGTCATGGGCGTGGAAGTGGTCTACCGGGAGCCCGATCTTTCCCTGGTGGATTGCACCTACGGCACCGACACCGCTGAACTTAAATTCGCCTATGACGGCGTGCAGGACTGCCGGGCGGCGGTGCTTTTGGCCGGCGGTCCCAAAGTCTGCGAGATTGGTTGCCTGGGCCTGGGCTCCTGCGTCAAGGCCTGCCCCTTCGGCGCCATCGAGATCGGCGAGGACCATCTGCCCAAGGTGGACCCGGTTTTGTGCACCGGCTGCGGCAACTGCGTCACGGCCTGCCCCAAGGACATCATCCACTTGAACTCGGTCACCCGCCGCATCCTGGGCTTTAACGCGGATTATAATTGCCTGGCCCCCTGCCAGGCCACCTGCCCCGCCCAGATCGACATCCCCTCCTATATCAAGGCCATCGCTGAGGGGCGCTACGAGGACGCGGTCACCGTGATCAAGGAGCACAATCCCTTCCCCCTGGTCTGCGGCCGGGTCTGCCCGCACCCCTGCGAGGAGCAGTGCCGCCGGGGCCTGGACAACGAACCGGTGAACATCAACCACCTCAAGCGCTTTGCGGCTGATTATGAGATGCACTCCGGGGAGCGCATCCAGCCCTTCTGCCTGCCCAAGAACGAGCGCAAGGTGGCCATCGTGGGCGGCGGGCCCGCCGGACTCAGCGCGGCCTACTACTTGGCCCGCCTGGGATATGCCCCCACCGTGTTCGAGTCCCAGCCCCATTTGGGCGGCATGCTGCGCTACGGCATCCCCGAGTACCGCCTGCCCAAAAAGATCCTGAACTGGGAGATCCAGGGCATCCTGGACCTGGGCTGCACCGCCAAGACCAATATGGAGATGGGCAAGGACTTCACCATCGACAGCCTCAAGGCAGAGGGTTTCGAGGCCATCTACCTGGGCGTGGGCTGCTGGTCCAGCCGGGGCCTGCGCTTGGATGGCGAGGACTTGGAGGGCGTGCTACCCGGCACCGACATGCTCATCGACCGGGGCAACCTCCTGGAGACCCCGGTGGGCGACAAGGTGGTGGTCATCGGCGGCGGCAACACCGCCATGGATTGCGCCCGCACCTGCTGGCGCCTGGGAGCCAAGGAGGTTACCCTGCTCTACCGCCGCTCCCGGGCCGAGATGCCGGCTAACGACATCGAGGTCATCGAGGCCGAGCACGAGGGCATTCAGTTCCACTTCCTGGCCGCGCCCACCAAGCTCATCGGCGAGGGCGGCCGGGTCACCGGCCTGGAGTACATCCAGATGGAGTTGGGCGAGCCCGACGCCTCGGGCCGGCGGCGTCCGGTGCCCATCGAGGGCTCGGAAAAGACCCTGGAGGTGGACAACGTCATCGCCGCCATCGGCCAGTTCCCCAACCTGGCCTTCCTGGAGGAAGACGCTGAGGGCAAGGACCTGCGACTGACCAAGTGGAACACCATCGATGCTGACATCGACGCCGCCTTTACTAACATCGAAGGCGTGTTCTCCGGCGGCGACACCGTCACCGGCGCGGCCACCGCGGTGGAGGCCATCGGCGCCGGCCGCCGGGCGGCGCGGGCCATTCACGCCTACCTGAGCGGCGAAGAGGTCACCGCACCGGACGACTGGGTGCACAGCAGCAAGGAGCTTCCGGTGGTGGACCAGATCCCCGAGGCCATCAAGGCCGGCGAGCGGGCCAAGATGCCCGAGCTGAGCGTTCAAGAGCGGGCCATGAGCTTCATAGAGGTGGAGCTGGGCCTGACCGAGGAGATGGCCAAGGCCGAGACTGAGCGCTGCCTGCAGTGCGGTCTCTACTGCTACCGCCACACTGGCATGGAAAACCAGGCCTAGGGAGGAGATGAAGATGCCTAGACAAATGGACCGACGCTCCTTCTTGAAACTGGCCGGTCTGGCTTCCGGTGCCGCGGCCCTGCCTTTGGTCTCGCCGGCTATCGGCCTGGCCAGCCTGGAGCGGAGCCTCATGGCCGCCCAACAGACCCGCATGCTCATGGGCACCCTGGTCTCGGTGACCGTGCTGGACCCCAGCGGCGCTCGTGCTCAGGAGGCCATGGACTCAGCCTTTGCGGCCATGACCCGGCTCACTCCCCTATTCGACCGGCATAGCCCGGCCGGCGCCCTGGCCATACTCAACAACCAGGGCAGCCTGCGCGACCTGACCCCTCAGCTCAAAGAAGTGCTGGCCCTGTGTCAGCAGGTACGCCAAGCCACCGGCGGCGCCTTTGACCCCACCGTGGCGCCCCTGGTGGACGCAATGGCCCAGAGCTTCCAAGTTCACAAGCGGCCGCCAGCCCGGGCCGGCCTCAAGGCGGTGCTCAAGGCGGTGGGCGGCGTGGCCTATGATGGCCAGACCCTCAGACTGACCAAGGACGGCGCCGGCCTCACCCTGGACGGCGTGGCCAAGGGCTACATCGTGGACCAGGGACTTGCGGCGATCCGGGCCACCGGAGCCAAGCACGCCCTGATCAACGCCGGCGGCGACGTGGGCGTGTTGGGCGACCGTGGCGCCAGACGTCCCTGGCGGGTGGCCATCTCCGACCCGGCCAGCCCCACCCGGCCCAAGGCCGTGATCAAGCTGACCAGCGGCGCGGTGGCCACCAGTGGCGACTACGAGGTCTACTTTGACCGCGAGCGGCTGTATCACCACATCGTCAACCCGGTCACCGGGCGCTCGCCGGTCAGCCACACCAGCGCCAGCGTGCGCGCCCCCAGCGCGGCCATGGCCGATGCCTTGTCCACCGCCTGCTTCGTGATGCCCCCCCAGCGGGCCCGGGCCTTTTTGGCCCAGCGCCAGGGCCTGGAGGGTATGATCCTCACCAGGCGGGGCCAGCGCTACCAGACCCCGGGGTTCGTGGGCTAGCCCGACGCATACAAAGCATCCAGGCCCGGCGGCTTCATTGCTGCCGGGTCTTTTTTTTGTGGTGCGGTTTGAAGAGAAAAGGGTTGGGTAAGGGAAAAAACAAGGAGAACACTTGCGGAGTTGCCAAAAGTTGACCCTTTGGCCTCCGTGGCTCTTTCTGCGTAGGGGCGGGGTTTATCGCCTGCCCATCTTTTCTTGTGGTACCTTGGCGGGCGGGGGTAAACCCCGCCCCTACAAGGAGGGCTTCGGGCGCCAGGCAAGCCATTTCCTTACCTGCCTCTTCCCTTTACATTCACGGCAAAATCAGGCTGACGAAAATCCCTACTGCCGGGTCATCTCCATCGGTCCGCGCATCTTGAGCGGTACGAATTTCTTGGCAGGTTTTTTGTCGCCGGGCAGGTGTTTGGCCGGGTCTTTTTCAATGACCAGCAAGTTGCCTTTCAAACGGCCATCAGTGATCACCCCGTCCAGCTTTAGCCGCCAGATCCACTCCTGGGCCTCGATCCAGAGGTAGTCGCCCTCCACCCTGCCCTTGGATATCTCAAACACGATCTGATCGCTCACCTGTTGCCCCACGGTGACCAGCCCTTTAAGGCGGTCCTCGAACTGGTTGAGGCTCATCTTCAGGGCCACCTTGTCGCCGGGGCCGGGCTTGCCGTCCTGCTTGAGCAGCACCCAACCCAGATAAGTTCCCTCCACCCGCAAGGGCGGCGGGGCCGGAGCTTTTTGTTCGGCAGCCGGGACGGCAAGGGGGCAGAGCAAAACCAGCGACAGCAACAGGCCGGCGAAACGGAGCATGGGCAAACCTCCTTAATTGGCACCAAGGCAAATTTAACACGAAGCGCGCCAAATGGCAGCCAGGGCATTTGCCCCTGAGCCGGGAATATGCTTCAATAGGTCCGCAGCGCAAACGGGCGGCTGCGCCCCGGGGAGGGGGTTGTCATGAAAACATTGCGCATCATGCTGCTGGGCGCCTTGCTGTTGGTCCTGGCCGCCCTGGCCGGCTGCGGCAACAGCGCCCTGGAGCAGGGGCTTTGGGCCGAACGGGCGGGCAACGACCACGAGGCCCTGGCCGCCTACACTCAGGCCATTGACTCCACCTTCATGACCTCCAACAAGCGCGCTCGGGCTTATGCCGGCCGGGCCGGACTGTTGGTGGAGCAGGGCAAGTTCAAGCAGGCCACGGCTGATTTGGACAAGGCCATCGAGCAGGACGGCCAGAGTGCGGCTGCCTACTACAACCGGGCGGTGCTCTACATCTTGCAGGGCCAGATCGACAACGCCTTCCTCGACGCCAAGCGGGTGGCGGAGCTGGACCCCACTAACACCACGGTCCGGGACATGTTGCACTATTTGGATCATCCGGATAAAAAATTCAATCTGCCCCTTACCTGGTTCAAGGCCAAGCGGGATTAGCAGTCACCATCACGGCTTTTTTAAATCCTCAGAAAAAAGTAAGAGGTTTGGAAAAAGGGAATTAATGCGCTTGCTCTGCGTGGGGGCAGCAAAACCATGCGGATAAATTATCCCTTTCGGTGCGTTGCCAAGCTCCAGACCGGGCGCCGGGCCGCTCAACACACCGCCCAGTCGGCGGGTTGACCAAGCTGCATCGGTATCGGTGAACATCCTTCTGGCCGGGCAACCTGAGTCCGGCTGGGTCATGCCGTGCCGACCAATCCTTCCGGCATGCTGTCAGACCAAGATCAGTCGCCAGCTCCTTTAACAGCCCGAATTAAACAAAAAAGGGTTTTTAAAAGGGGGGTGCCGCCCTTTGGGGTCGCGCCACCGGGTTGACCTGCAAGGTCAATTATGGCGACTGGCCGACATGCCGAGCGCGATGGCCATGCCCTGAAATGCCTCGACTTGCCATCCAGCAGCCAAAGGGTATCTGCCGCCTTGGCCGTACCGATTGTCCGACGATTTGTCTGTATCTGATCCCCGGTGTTGCGGCACAGGGTCTATTATTCCTTACCAACCTCTTTCCTTTTGTTATCCCACTGTAAACGATCATTACGCGGGTATCTTTTGCCGCCCGCTCCAACGATGCTTATCTTATTAATAATGAGAAGGGAGGAAAGCCTTCGCCGAGTACAAACCACAAGGCCGTTTGAGCCTCAAAGAAATTTTAGAGTTGTTTGAGCTGCCCACCCGAGGCGAGGTGCAAAAAGAGGGTCTGAACCCGGACATCGAGACCTACCGCAAGGTGGCCGTCAAGGTGGCGGACTCCTTTTTGGGCGCCGTGGAACTGGTGCTCAAGCCCCTGGGTGACGATGAGTTCGAGGTGGTGCCGCGGGGTGGCGCTTCCTGGCGCGACGCGGCCTATCACCTGGGCTACTACGCCAACCTGGCCGCCGGCTCGGTGGTGGTGGGCTCCTCCAAGGCCTTTCTGCGCTACCACGGGCCCAAGGGCGGTTGGCCGGACTTTCGCGCGGCGGTGCTGAGCAATTTGAGTCTGCTCAGGACCCTGCCCGAGGCCCTGGGCCTGAACAGCGGCCGCGGCACCCTTTTAAAGGCCCTGGAGCTGGTGGAAAAGGGGCCCGAGAACCTTGAGGTGTCGGTGGCCGCCTGAGCCTTGGACAAACCATGCAAAACCCCGGACGCCTATCTGGCGCCGGGGTTGTCATTTGCGCTCTGGCCCTCTGGAAGCCCTGCTACTCCACGATGCAGATGGTGGCCCCCACCAGGTTGCCGATCACAGCGCCGGACACCGAGCCGAAGAGCATGCCGGCCAGGTTGTTGGCGCCCTTACGGCCCAGCACCACCGTACCGTAGCCGCCGGAGGTGACCTCGTCGATGATCTCCTTGGCCACGCTCTTTTTCTTTTCAATGTATTTCAAGCTGATCTGGTCTTCGCTGAAACCCATGCGCATGAGATGCTTTTGGGCCTCTTCCATGTTTTCCAGGCCCTTGTCGCGTTCACGCTCTATGGCCGAGATGCGCGAGCGCACCTGGTCGGTGAAAGGCGTCTCCACCATGTCGTGGTCCGGCACCTTGTCGTGCACCGAGAACAGGGTGACCTTGACGTTATCCACCCGGCCAAACATCTGCCCCACGTATTCCACCGCCTTCAGAGCCTGCTGCGAGTTGTCATAGGCCAACAGTATCTGGTTCCAAAGCATCCCCTTCTCCCTTATGCAAAATGCGCACGACCGTCACGGTCATCTCCTTGCGCCCGGCCAGGCGCTTGGAGATCCTGCGCAGGACAAACCATGTGATCACCAGGGCGGCCAGACCCAAAACCACCGGCCCGCTCTGCCCTTCCCAGCCCCAGGCCGGGCCCAGACGCTTGCCCAGAATAGCCCCGGCCAACAGGGCAAACACCGGCACCATATAGAGCAGGAAACTGGCTCCCAAAACCCCCTTGCGGGGCATGGTCAGCAACACCCGGTCGCCGGTCTGGGCCTGGACCCGGTTGACAGCCGAAACCACGCGTTTTTTCTGACCGCCCAGGGTCTGGCAGGCACTCTGGGCCCCGCAACTGGCGCAGGCTTCCTGCTGGGTGGTTTCCACCTGGGCCAAGCCGCCCATGGTGTTGAGCACCAAACCCTCTTCCTGCATTTCATTGCGGGCGACCGAATCCATGTCTAAAACTTATAACACGAAGCAGGCCGTTCGCAAAGCCTGCAAAGGCCAAATTCTCCATTTTTTCCCGTAATTTGTGCCTTTTCTCCTGCCCAGAAACAGTTAGTCTGCCCAAGCGGGAATATCAGGTAGCTCTAAAGCACCCAACCCATCAAATTTAACCCTGTTTGAGTTGCAGTGACGTCGCTGATAGCCACCTTTGTGCAATTCCAGCACATCGCATTAAACTTTAGTCGATTAATTCTACGGGCGACTCTTTAGCCTTCCAGCGCGCTCTTTTCGCGAATCAGGTTGAACCACAGCCCCAGGGGCCGGCCCTCCACCGGTTCGGCGAACACCGGGCCCAAGGTCTGTTGCAGGCGCTCTTGGTATTTTTCCGGGGCGGGCAGGCCGGGCAGGAACCGGCAAGTCAGCAGGTCCTGACTGGGCTCTCCCTCCACGGCGGCCATGACCCGGGGCAAAAGGCCAAAGCCCCCTCCGTAATCCAAATGCTCGATTAGCTGGAAAAAGGCAGTGTCCAGAGTGAACCACCAGCCCTCGCCCACTGCCTGGCCGCCGGGTTCGCAGCGCTTTTTGGAGACCATGGCCCGGCAGGCAAAGGGCCGCGCCTCATAGGCCGCGCAGAGCCCGTCCTCCAACAGGGCGCAGGCTTGTGCCTCGGCTTTCGGTTCAATGTCGGGCGGAGGCTCTTGCTGAGCAATGCACATCTCGGCCAGTTGGTTGAAGGTGGTGGCAGCCGCCGCCTGGGGGTCGCACCCTTGCTGTATGGCCTTCTGAATCAGGTCTCCGCGACCCGCCTCTTTGAGGGCCTCGGCCAGCACCCGGGCCTCCAGGCTGGTCAGGTTCAGGCGGTCAGTGCAACACACGCTGCACTGGGGCCCGCAGGCCACCTGGCGCTCTTTACTGAACCCGGCGTGGGCCTCATACAGCGCCTGAAGCAGTTGCCTGTGGGGCACGTGGTACTTGTCCTGCAATAGATCTTCACTCATGACTTTCTTTCCCAGCGGGTTTGGGCCGGGATTGTAACACCTTTTTACGCCTCTTGCCGCTCAGTATGCGCCGGCTTGATTGACTCTGCCCGCTGTCGGCCCTATAATTTTTTGCGGCAAGCCCTTGAAGCACTTTCGGCTTGAGCACTTGGGGGCTGCCTCACAATAAAGCTTCGGAGACTTTGTTGAAACGCGCCCTGTTCATCATACCGCTTCTGCTGTCGGCGGCTCTGCTCCTGATGGGCTCGTCTTATGACGACGTCAGTGACGTGGACGGCATCGAGGAGCGCCTGTCCAAATACCGGGTCCTGTACAAGGACGACCACCCGGCCATTCAGCGCATGCTGCGCCATCTGGAAAAAGCCAAGGCCCAGAAAAAGGCTAAACAAAAGGCCCAGGCTCAGGCCCGGGCCCTGGCCAAGGCCTTCCCCCAGCCGCCTGCCGGCTGGCGCGCCCTCAAGCCCCGGGGTACGCAGCCGGATCGGTCCGCCGGTGCGGCTATTGACGCCTCGCGTTTGTATCTCACCCGGGCGGGCGGCACGCTGAAGATCATGATCAAAAGCGACCTGGCCGAGGCCCAGACCCTGCAAAAACAGATGAGCGACCCCGGCTTCAGCCAACCGGAAAGCCAGGTGCGCCTGATCAAGGTGCAGGGACAAAAGGCGCTTTTGATTGACCAGAACGTGTACCAGAGCGCCGAACTGCGCACTCTGGTCAACGGCTATCTCTTGGTCAAGGTCAACGCGCGCAACATCCCCGGTGCGGCCCGGGCGGTGCGCGAGTTCGCCGACAACATCGACCTTGCCGCCATCCGCCAGTTGTCCAAGTAACCTCTCCCAAACCAGGGTTCTCCGGCTTGACAGCCCCGACGGCAGACTCCCATACTTTTTTGATAGGACATGCCCACAGCCTAGGAGGTAATCATGAAAAAATTCGGGGTGATTTGCAGCGTGTTCTTGCTGAGCCTTTGCCTGGCCCTGCCAGCGGCGGCCGATGAGATCGCCGACCAGATCAAGCAGGGGCTCAAATTCTATGAAGACGGCAAGATCAGCCAGGCCCTGGGTGAGCTGGAGTTCGCCGTGGCCCAACTCAAGCAAAAAAAGGCCGAGGCCCTGGCCAAGGTCTTTCCCCAGGCGCCGGCGGGCTGGCAGGCCCAAAAAAGCCAGGGCAAGTCCATGGGCGCCGGACTCATGGGCGGCGGCATCTCAGCCGCCAAAAGCTACCAAAACCAAAAAAATGGCCGGGTGAAGATCGAAATCATGACCGACTCGCCCTTTATTCAGTCCCTGGCCATGATGCTCAACAACCCCATGTACGCCTCCAGCGGCAATAACAAATTGATCCGTTTCAAGGGGCAAAAGGCGGTGATTAAAAGCCGGAGCGAGAGCAAAGCAGAACTGCAGACCATTATCGACAACAAGGTGCTGTTAAAGGTCAGCGCCCGCCGGGTGGACGATGCTGCCAAGGTGGTGCGTCAGTTCGCTGAACTGGTGGACCTGGACAAAATTCGCCAACTCACCAAATAGGTCCGATTGACAGGATGGCGCTTGGTGCTTCATCATTTATTTAAGGAGGCCTTTTGGCTGGCAATCTCACTGGTTAGGTGGGGAGGTGCAATATGAAGGCTGGAATCATCTTTACCGGAACCGGCCCTATTTTGGTGCTCACGTCCTATGAGGCCTTTAACGACGCCAAGTTCGTTGAGAAGCTGGCCCGCAAGGGCATCATGAAATTCATCGCCTACGAGCTGGACCTGGACCAGGTCAAGAACAAATACGGCGGCCAGTACGACACCATAGTCAACGACGTCAAGCAGGAAGACGACCTCAGGGTCCTGGATTACAACGGGCACAACGTTTTCTACAACTTTGCCTTCTCCGAGATGGGCCCGGCCATCATGCACGAATAACCGCTGGCGTATTGGCCGCGGGGCTTGACCCCTTGGGCGCACGGTGGTAAGTTGGCGGGCAGTTAGGAGATCGTAAAGTGATGGAGACTAGGCGATTTAACGGTTATTATTATTTCCCGGACCCCGGGTCCGCGGAGGCCGCTTAGCGCCCAGTTTGCCCAAGCAACTCCAGCCGCGGACCGAAACAGTCCGCGGCTTTTTTAGTTTTTCGTGTAGGGAGGAGTTCCATGCCGGTCGCCCATAAAATAGCTGACTTCATCGACCGCTCGTCTTGGATCAGGGCCATGTTCGAAGCCGGGGCCAAGCTCAAGGCGGAAAAGGGGGCGGAAAACGTCTTCGACTTCTCCCTGGGCAACCCCAACCTGGAACCTCCGGCCAGTTTTTATGAGGTGATCTGCCGCCTGGCCGAGGACCGCTCGCCCGGCCTGCACGCCTACATGCCCAACGCCGGCTATCCCTCGGTGCGGGCCAAGGTGGCCGAATACCTGACCAGGGAACACGGCCCGGTGTTCAGCGAGAACGAGATCATCATGACCGTGGGCGCGGCCGGCGCCCTGAACATCCTGCTCAAGGCCATCGTGGACCCGGACGCCGAGGTGGTGGTGCCCACGCCCTACTTCGTGGAGTATGACTTCTATCTGGACAACCACGGCGGCAAGGTGACCCGGGTACCCACTGTCGAGGGCTTTGACCTGGACGTGGACGCCATTGCCGGGGCCATCAATGAAAATACCTGCGCGGTGTTGATCAACAACCCCAACAACCCCACCGGCGCGGTGTACAGCCAGGAATCGGTGGACAGTCTGGCCGCCATGCTAACCACCAAGAGTGAAGAACTGGGCAAGGTGATCTACCTGGTCAGCGACGAGCCCTACCGCCAGATAGTCTACGACGGGCTGCACGTGCCCTCCATCTTCGCGGCCTATGCCCACAGCGTGGTGGTGACCTCCTTTTCCAAAAACCTCTCCCTGCCCGGCCAGCGCATCGGCTACGCCGCGGTGCACCCAGACATCGCTGACAAGGCGCTGCTCCTGGGCGGCATGACCCTGGCCAACCGCATCCTGGGCTATGTCAACGCACCGGGCATCATGCAGCTGGCCGTGGCCGAGTTGTTGGACGACAGCGCCGAGGTGGCTGAGTACGCCAGGAAGCGCGAGCTGATCCTGGGGGTCTTGGACGAGGCTGGCTTTGAATACACCCGGCCCGGCGGCGCCTTCTACGTCTTCCCCACCAGCCCGGACCCCGACGACGTGGCCTTTTGTAAGGCAGCCCAGGAGGAAAACATCCTGGTGGTGCCCGGCTCGGGCTTCATGGGACCAGGCTTTTTCCGCATCGCCTATTGCTGCGATGATGACACCATCATCCGCTCGGTGGACGCCTTCAAGAGGCTCCGCCAGCGCTTTTAAATAATTTACGGCAGCCCGGCAATGAAACGCTTCTTGGTCAGCACCCTGGGCTGCAAGGTCAACCAGGCCGAGGCCGCCAGCCTCGCCTCCCATTTGGAGGCCCGGGGCTGGCGGCCCTGCCTTGAGGGCCAGCGTGCCCAAGTGGCGGTGCTGCTGACCTGTTCGGTCACCGGCCCGGCGGCCCGCCAGTCCCGCCAGATGGCCCGCCGCCTGGCCAAGGAGCACCCCGGCGTCCGGGTGGTGGCCACCGGCTGCGACCTGCAGGCCGACCCTGCCTCCTATGTGGAACAGGGCTGTGAGACCCTGGGCCGGGCCCACTTGGCCGGCCTGGCCGATCTGCTGGACAGAGATGCCCTGCCCAGTGAAGACATCCTTCCCCCGCCTGATGCCGGTGAGCTCTGCCCGGGCTGGTGGCAGCCGGGGGCCGCACGCAGCCGGGGCCTGTTGAAGGTGCAGGACGGGTGCGACGCGCATTGCGCCTACTGCATCGTGCCTCAGGTCCGGGGCCGACCACGCAGTCTGCCCCTGGCCGAGGCCGTGGACGCCTGGCAGGGCCTGGGCCGGGCCGGGGCGCCAGAGGTGGTGCTCAGCGGCATCCATTTGGGCCGCTGGGGCCAGGACCTGGAGCCACGGACCGCATTGCCCCAACTCATCACCGCGCTGTTGGAAGCCCATCCCGGTCCCCGCCTGCGCCTGTCCTCCCTGGAGTCAGAGGAGTTGACCGACCAGGTGATCGCCCTGGCCCAGGAGGAATCCCGCCTCTGCCGGCATTTTCATTTGCCCCTGCAATCAGGCAGCGCCCGGGTGCTAAAGGCCATGGGCCGGCCCTATGGTCCTGAGGATTACGCAGAACGGGTCATGGCTGCTTCCCAGGCCCTGTCCGGCCTGTGCCTGGGGGCTGACGTGCTGGTGGGCCTGCCCGGCGAGGATGAGGCGGCCTTTCAAGACACCTATGACCTGATTCATTCCCTGCCTATAAATTACCTGCACGTGTTCCCCTATTCCCCCCGGCCCGGCACCCGGGCGGCGGACATGCCCGGCCGGCCCCAGGGTGTGGAGGTGAAACAACGCGCCGCCCAACTGCGCCAACTGGGCCAAGCCAAACGCCGGAGTTTTTTGGCCGCACAGCAAGGCCAGACCCTGTCAGTGGTGGTGGAGCGTTCCGGCCTGGGGCGCAGCGCCAACTACTGCCTGGTGGCCCTGGACCAGAAACTGACGCCGGGCCGGGTGGCCCAGGTGGAGGTTGTGGGTCTGGATGAAACCTCAGAAGAGCCCCGTCCTCAGGGGCGGGTGATGCAATAAATAAAGCATTCGTACAAATCGGGAAAAAAGAGGCCGGGAATACAAGGCTGAAATGCCTCTTCTGGTTCATAAAACCCCAACTCGCTTTTCCGGCAGTGGCGATCTGAAAGGCCCTTGATAAGCATCGATCAGGGCTCAATCAATCAGGACCTCATTATTGGCCCACTTCATCCAACGCCACCAATTAACCGCTGCCCCACCAGACCCTCACAGTGACAACCCATGCGTAACCTAAATGATCTGTTGACTGCAATCGGCCGGACAAGCAGACATGACAATTTTCCCTTTACCCGGCTTCTTTTTCCCATCCACCCCCCCAACTCCCGTTTTGACTTCACCGTGCCACTCTTGTAAAGTTTGGGCGAGCGTTTTCGTCAGGGCGAAAGGCTTGTTAGCGAACTCATGCTGCCGCGCATAGCCACCATCATTTTCTGCCTGGCCCTGGGCCTGGCCAGCGCCCTGCCCGCCTGGTCCGCCGAGGGCGAGGCCGGAGATCATCTGCGCTGGGTGGAGCTGTCCCTGGGCGGACGGCCGCTCAAAGTGCGCGCCGGTGGCGTGGCCACCCTGCATCCAGATACCCCCTTCAAGGTAAACGACGCCAAGACCAGCTCCTGGCTGGATCTGGGGCTGGGCTACCGCCTCAAGAGCCTGCCCCAGGTGGACTTGGGTCAATATCACACCCTGGCCGAACTGTTGGGCCGCCACGTC
>JANQFN010000356.1 GCA_028277825.1 Desulfarculaceae bacterium | reverse complement strand
AGTATGCAACCGGGCGGCCTGGTGTCAGTCTTAATTCTCTAATAGCCTCTTTCAGCGTTACCCATGGGAAATGAATTGGCTCCCAATACAAAACCGGCCTTGAATAGAGGATTGGTTGCGTTTTTTGGTTAACTGCCGTCTTAGATGGGGAAGTCCACCTTGATCTTGTACATCTCCACCGCGGGCAGGGAGCAGATCTTGTCAATCCCGGTTCGGGTGGCGATGGCGGCCAGGTTCTCCTCGATCTTTTCCATGGACTCGGCAATGAAGGTGAACCACACGTTGTATTCATGCTCACGACGGTAGTTATGGGTCACACCGTGATAGGCATTCACCGCGGCCACGAAGGCGTCGAATTTCTCCTCAGGCACCCGGGCCGCGCAGAGGGTGGAGGCGAAACCCAGGTCGCGGGAATTGAAGTTACCGCCGATGCGCCGGATCACGCCGCTTTTTTTCATGGCGGCCAGGCGCGTCAGCACCTCTTCTTCGCTCAGGCCCAACTCCTCGCCCATCTCGGCAAAAGGCCGCTCAGCTATGGGCAGTTGGGACTGCACCAGGCGCAGGATGGCCTTGTCCTTGTCGTCCAGGTGGTTCTCTTGGTTCACGATGTCCTCATCGCCCCGGCGGCAGGGTGGCGCTGCCTTTCCAGTGCAGTACAAAGGGGTGTTTAGCGGCGAAATACTTCTTGATCAATTTCACCAAGTCAACAGTAACGTCCCTGGGTGCATAGACCATGAAAGAGACGTTTTGCATGCGATGGATCTTTTTTTTGGCCTGGGCGGCTCCGCTGCCAAAGCCCAACTCGGTGTAGCCCCCGGCCAGCTTGACCAGCGCGGCCTGGAAGCTGTCCATGGCCTCGGCGTATTTCATACCAGGGGCCGCGGTCTGGGGCACCACCAGGAAATGAATATGGGCCTCATACTGGGCCAGGGCCATGCCGCCGCCCAAAAGCAGGACCAGCCCCAGCAGGCCGGGCATTGACCACCTCATCAAGGCTCTCATTTTAGGCTCTCGCTTCATGGCCAAAACATATCCCTGTCAGGGCCGGCATACCTTGCAGGGAACGTAACCGGCTTGTATGGCCGCACTACGGCTTTTAAATACTTTCCGGCAGTTCTTGCAATAATAATAACGGCAGTTGGGGGCATGGAACTTCTTGGATTTCAAGTTGCCGTGATAAGTGGTGTTTTGAACGGCAGGCGCCTTGCCTGCTTGGGGCTGTGCTTGCAGGGTATGGCTTTTGCCCCCGCCGGCGCTCTGTTCAGCCAAGGCGGGCAGGGCCGCGGCGGCCATGAGCAGTGCGGCCGCCAACAGCACCCAAACACTTTTTTCAGCAAATTTTTGCATTCATCCCCCTTGCCGGAATCTCAGCGGGCCTTGGCCGGTTGGTATACGCACAGGGGCTCCTCGCCCAGGTGGTCGCCGGACACCTCGTAGGCCCGGGCCCGGCAGCCGCCGCAGACCCGGCGGTATTCGCAAACCCCGCACTTGCCGCTCAACAGGTCCTCGTCCCGAAGCTCCAAGAACAGCTTGGCGTCCCGCCATATTTCCGAGAAGGGCCTTTCGCGCACATTGCCCGCGGCAAGTTCCAAATAGCCGCAGGGCTGCACCTGGCCGGTGTGGCTCACAAAGGCGAAACCCTTGCCGCCCAGACAGCCCTTGGTCACCGCGCCCAGGCCGTGGCTTTCAAAAGTCAGCTTTTCGCCGGTCTGCTTGGCCCGCTCACGGATGATGCGGTAATAGTGCGGCGCGCAGGTGGCCTTCAGCTCCAGGGGCACGTTGCCCCGCTTGTCCGCGAACCAGTTGAGCACCTCCTCGTATTCCTCGGCGCTGATGATCTCGTTGGTGAGCGCCCGGCCCCGGCCGGTGGGCACCAGAAGGAAGATGTGGTGGGCCACCGCGCCCAGGTCCACCGCCGCCTCCTGGATCTCCTGGATCTGGGGCATGTTGCTGCGGGTGACCGTGGTGTTGATCTGAAACTCCAGGCCGGCGTCCTTGGCCGCGGTCATGCCCTCCAAGGCGCCGCTGAAGGAGCCCTCCTGTTGGCGGAACTCGTCGTGGGAGGCTGCGTCCGGGCCGTCGATGGAGATGCTCAGCCGCTTGATGCCCGCGTCCTGCAGTTTGGTGACTACCTCCGGGGTGAGCAGGGTGCCGTTGACCGCCATGACCATGCGCAGGCCCAGGTCGGTGCCGAACTGGGCCAGATGAAAGATGTCGTCCCTCAAAAGGGGCTCGCCGCCGGTCATGATCACGATGGGACTGCCCATGGTGGCCAGGTTCTGCAGGAAGGTCTCGCCCTCGGCGGTGGTCAGCTCGTCGGGGTAGCACTCGTCCTCAGCCCCGGCCCGGCAGTGCAAACAGGACAAATTGCAGCGGCGCGTGGTTTCCCAGGCCACCAGCCTGAGGGCGGGCACGCCGTCAGCAGCGGCGCCGGGGGGCGGGCCGCCGGGATGGCCCCCCGGGTGCCCGCCGGGATGGCCTTTGCCGTGAGGGTGGGGCATGCGCGTCTCCTTGGTTGATTACCTGGGCACAACTCTAACTTTTAAGCAGACGCTTGGCAACCGGGCGGCCTAATGAAGTGCTGTGGCCGAGGCTTGGTCGTAGGCCCGTCGGGCGCGGGCCGCGGCGTTGAAGAGCACGGTGCGGGCGTTGCTCTGCAGACGGGCTGCCCACCAGCGGCCGGCCAGGATCAGGCGGCGCTCCAGGGCTCGGGGAGTGATGCCGTTGGTGACGAATTGGCCCAAGTCGGCGAACACCCGGCGCTTGAACTGCTGAAAGCTGCCCATGGTTGAGCGGCGCAGCACCTCCAGCCCGGCCAGGCGGCCGTTTGACTGCTCCGGGTCTATCGCGGGCGGACCGTCAGGGTCAGCGGCGAATCCATTCAACGAGAGTATCTCCGAACGCGCGGCCAGTTCGCTTTGCACGAACCCCCGGAGCAGGTTCTGGGTCTGGTCCAGGCGTTGTTGCACGATCTGCTCGAACTCCAGGCCCAGTCGCAGTTCCAGCACGCCCAGGCTGACGCGCCGGGGCGGGTCGTCGAAAACGCCCTCCAGGGCTTGAGTAATGGCCTGCAGGCACTTTTGGGCAATCCCGCCCAGCGACTGGACCACCTTGGGCTCCCAGTCCTGCTTCACCTGGAGCCACTGCGTATCCAGGCGGCCGGCCACCTGGTGGTTTATGAAGTCTTCCACTTGATCGAGGCGGGAGCCCATGCTCGTGTTCTCCTATTGAGTTGGTTTCGGATTGGGGGGTTGTTGTTTCATCACAGCGGTAAAATCCAGACTGAAGTTTCGCAGCCCGCTGCCGTCTCGGTTGATTATCCAAAGGTTGGATTTTTTGACATAACAACAATTGGAGTAATCCATATTGCTGACAGTCAGGAACAAAACTTGTTCGTTATCTGGCGAGATGTCGGCAACCCCCGCGCCTCGTCTAACATTAGAAAGTTTGGTAGTTTGCATATTATCCATGTCGGTAACGTAAACTTGGTCGCCTATCCAATTGCCAGGGCTGGTATATGAGGGGTTTTGCCAGTCAAATGCCAAGAATTTGCCGTCCCGGGATAGGCTAGTATCTATAATTTCCAGGAATTTGTACATGTTCAGGTAGTTGTATCTTGGCTGGGGATTGAATTTGGTCAGGTCCGGCTCGATGGGGCTTACTTGTTTTTGATCGGAGATGTTCATTTTCCATAATAAATAGCCTTTTTGTACGTAAGCCGTAGTGTTTATAAGTAGATGTTTTTCGTCAGGGAAAACAGAGAAGCCGTAGAGGCGATAAAATTCCTGGTCCGTAACCTGGTGGACCTTGCCGTCACTTAAATTCACATAATAGATATCACTGTCCCAGGATTCCCTGCTGGAAATATCAGGGTAGGAACCCCATGAATCATGCCTAATAAAATAAATCCTGCCGCCGTCCAGGGAAAAGCGAGGGTTGCGGTCATGGTCCCCGCTTGAGGTAAGCTGCCTCGCGTTTTGACCATCTTTATCGATTACGTAGATATTGCCCCGGTCACCGGCGCCCGCTTCAAAGGACACAAAAGCTATCTTCTGCCCATCCGGGGAAAAAACAGGGTTTACATGCCAGTGCCCTGGGGGGTCCTCGGTTAGCCACTTCCTAACCTCGCCTTGCCTATTCATTAGAAATATTCCGCTTCCCGCGATACTGGTAAATGCAAAAGCAATTAGATTTTCTTTTGGTGAAAAAGAGGCGTATCGAACAGACGGACCTTTACGTTGATTTGGGTATGGCACATGTGTACATGACATACAAAACGAAAAGAGAACGATACACGTCAGTGGCAGCCAGAAATTTTGTAATGGGGCCCTAATAGCCTTCATCCACGTCCTCAAGTCTGTTCCTCCCCTCCGAGTCTGGGCCCCATTCGTGGCGGTCTCGAATTTTCTGGTTATAAGACCCTCCCCTCCAAAATACCAGAGAGCCCAACTGCGTATCCTGTTGGCGTCTGTTACCTCCTGCTCGGTCATGGGTTTGTCATGCTGCTCTCGGCTCCACGTTCTCGGGTCTTTGGGAAGATCCCTCAAACTCTGCAACAACTCCTTGTTTGACTGATGGTCACCTCTTTCATTTTTTCCGTTGGTGAATTGCCGGTCGTGTTTTTCAAAATGTTCGTCCATTTGGTCTATGGGTTTTGGAGGTGGTTTTGTGGGGTCTGTAGATGGGTCGTCTACGTCCTTACCACCCGTCCAACCAAGTCCGCCGTAATTTCCATAAACTGGCCCTCTTTTGATGGCATCCTTTCTCCACACCAATCCCAAGATAGGATCACGGAACAATCCCTCGCCCGGCGGGGGTGGCTCCTCCTGCTGTAAGTTTGTACTTGGTCTCCCCCCATGGGTGCCGTCCCCCACCCACTCGTCGTCATCCGGCCGCTTGACCGCATGAATGGCCCGCCGGCGGCAGCGGCAGTTGGGATGCAACTGCTCGGTGGGCATCTCATCCACGTGCCGCTGGGAGCCCACGGGCTCGTAGTAGAACTCCTGGCCGTGTAGGGCCTGGCACTGGGTGCAGGCCTTGCTGCCCCCGCTGGACTCCCACCGGTATCCTATCACTAGAACGGCCGAGTTTACCGGCATAATTGCCTCCTCTTGGTCAGGTTCCGCCTTCCAATACCTGTAGCGTTTGTTGCCATTGCCGGCGAGGAAGCCAGTTCACGGTTTTATTTCCCCGGGCCATGGCCGCTGATCTGGATGTGGGGCATGTTCTGGCCAAGGACTGGAAATTGGCTTGACACCCGCCTGAAAAGACTGCTATTTATAATCTGAACGAGCGCTCAGTCGGAGGGAAGGGCGCTGATGACCAGCTGGGGTGTATAGGGTATAAGTCAGGATAATCACATGGCAAAACTCAAATCTATCCCCGGCGGAAAGTCCATACCCACCGAGGTCAAGGACAATGACCTGGTGTTCAGGCGCCGCCGCCAGATCGTGGACGCGGCGGTGGAGCTTTTCATCAAAAAGGGCTTTCACAAGACCACCACCCGCGAGATCGCCAAGGCGGCCGGCT
>JANQFN010000330.1 GCA_028277825.1 Desulfarculaceae bacterium | reverse complement strand
ACCCCGTAACCTAACATCAGCATTGTTGGGTTTCGCTTCGCTCTACCCAACCTACGTGCTGAAAGCTGTTGACGATTGCCTACTAGTAGAAAAACTCTGTTGTCGTTGCGAGCGAAGCGAAGCAATCCCTGCCAGCAGCACAGCATTACTCAACTCGTTACCGTCTGATACAAGCAGAGATTGCTTCGTCGCTGGCGCTCCTCGCAACGACACTAGTTGTTAATCGTTGGGGTTCGCTTCACTCTAGCCAACTTACAATTGCCAGAGTAGCAACCTTCTGGAAGGTCCTGAATTAACAAATTGGTGGTGTTTAGTTTTGGTCTTGGCCCGGCACAGCCAGCCGCCGGCAGGCAAGGCAGCCGGTGAGCTACAGCCGGAGGTGTAGCTTAAACTACATCGAGGCTGGAGCGAAACCGGTAACGCAGTATGCCGGTGACTGGCGAAGCCAGGCTAGCCCCGTCTTTTTTTCTTCAACTCCAGCCCCACGTTCCAGCAGCCGGCGATATCCTCCCCCAGCCCCCAGTAGCGCTTGGAGGCCATGTCGAACAACAGGGGCTGCACCTTGGTGATGTCCAGCTTGTCTCCGTCCAACACCGCCTCGTCGGCGTGGGTCTGGATGATCTCGCCGATGAAGATGTCGTAGGAGGGGAAGTCCACCACCGAGTGCAGGCGGCACTCCAGGCTGACCGGGCACTGGGCGATCATGGGTGCGGTCTCCAGTTGGCCGTAGAACACCTCGAACAGGTCTGACTTGTCCTCCTTCTTGCCACTGACCAGGCCGCAGTAGTCGGTCTCCACCACCAGGTCCCGGGAGGGGATGTTGACCGAAAAGGTTTTGGTGTCCTTGATACCCTGGTTGGAGTAGTGCACTTTGTTCATGCCCAGGGAGATGCACTCGGGCTCACCCACAGTGAGCACCCCCACGTGGGCGATGGTGATGAAATTGGGGCGGCCTTGAACCAGGGCGCCCACGATGGTGGTGGGCAGGGGGTAGAGGGCGTTGACCACGCCCAGTTTCTTTTTCATGACGCACTCCTTTTTGCTGCAAGCGTTGCCAAGATTATTCTAACATTCAGAGAGGAGGCGATGCCTGTGTCGTCTGTTCCCGGGGCGGCGGTCCCGGGGCTGCCCAGCCGGGGTTCCCCGGCCTTGCCAGGCCCCAGCCGGCTTGTTAAGATCAAGCTTTCCCGGGGCAATATTTCGCCCTTTTTAAGCTAGCGAGGAACCATGGCACAACGCCTGGAGATAGGGCTCAAACCGGGCCTGCCCGACCCGGCGGGCCAGGGGCTCATGACCAAGGCCAAGGCCTATCTGGGCCTTAATATAGATCAAGCCCGGGTGCTCAAGGTGCTCACCTTTGACACCGGCCTGGACCAGGACCAGCTTGAGCGGGCCAGAACCGAACTGTTTTGCAATCCGGTCACCGAGGTGAGTTCCTTCACCCCCCTGGCCGGCGAGGTGTTGCCCGGCTTCGACTGGGCCCTGTGGGTGGGCTTCAAGCCCGGGGTGCGCGACAACGCCGGGGCCACGGCCATCGAGGCCATGAGCGACGAGCTGGGCCGGGTCTTCGGGCCCGAGGAGGCGGTTTATTCCAGCCGCCTGTACTTGCTGGGAGCCCCCAAGCTGAACGCCGAGGGGGCCGACGCCATCTGCCGCGAACTTTTGGCCAACAGCCTGATCCAGCTCTGGCGGGTGATCCCTCTGGATGAGTGGGACCCTGAGGCCGGCGTGGGCCTGGTGATCCCCCGGGTGGAGCTGGCCCACACCCCTACGGTGGAGACTTTTGCCATCGGCTCGGACGAGCAGCTGTTGGAGCTCAGCGCGGCCCGCGACCTGTTCTTGAACCCGGCCGATGTGCCGGTGATCCGGGCCTATTTCAACGACCCCGAGGTGCGCGCCCAGCGCCAAAAGCTGGGTCTGGGCGACCCCACCGACGTGGAGCTGGAATACGTCAGCCAGGCCCGCTCGGACCACTGCAACCACAACACCTTCAACGGCCGCTTCTATTACCAGGACCTGGTCTCCGGCGAGCGCCGCACCGTGGAAAACCTGTTCAAGGAGTGCATCAAGGGCCCCACCGAGGAGTTGGCCGCGGTCAAGGACTGGGTTGTCAGCGTCTTGTGGGACAACGCCGGGGTGGCCAAGCTGGATGATGAGTACAACTACGTGATCACCGGCGAGACCCACAACTCCCCTTCCAACATGGAGGCCTACGGCGGGGCCATCACCGGCATCGTGGGGGTCTACCGCGACCCCATGGGCACCGGCAAGGGCGCCAAGCTCATCGCCGGGTTGTGGGGCTATTGCGTGGCCTCCCGCGATTACGACGGCGAGCTGCAGCCGGCCCTGCACCCCCGGCGCCTGTTAGACGGCATCATTGAGGGGGTAAAGGACGGCGGCAACAAGTCGGGCATCCCCACCGCCCTGGGGTCGTTGTATTTCGACCCCCGCTATTTGGGCAAGTGCCTGGTGTTCGTCAGCGCCCTGGGGGTGATGCCCGCCCTGGTGGACGGCGAGCCCACCGAGCAAAAGACCACCTCGCCCGGCCAGCTGGTGATCATGTGCGGCGGACGGGTGGGGGTGGACGGCATCCACGGGGTGACCGCCTCTAGCGCGGGGTATTCGGAAAACACCCCAGCCGGGCACGTGCAGATCGGAGACCCCTACACCCAGAAAAAGATGCAGGATTTTCTGCTGGAGGCCAGGGATCAGGGGCTGGTGCCCTTTTTGACCGACAACGGCGGCGGCGGGCTTTCCTCCAGCGTGGGCGAGAGCGCCCGCTTCTCCCCCGGCGCGGCGGTGGATCTGAAGAAGGTGCCGCTCAAATACGATGGCCTGGACCCCTGGCAGATCTGGGTGTCGGAAAGCCAGGAGCGCATGACCGTTGCCGTGGAGCCCGAAGACCTGGAGGCCTTCATGGCCCTGTCGGACAAGCACCAAGTGGAGTCCACCGTGATCGGCCAGTTCGCCGGCGACGGCAAGCTGCGGCTGGACTACAGGGACGAGGTCTGCTGCTACGTGGACGTGGAGTTTTTGGAGCGGGGCTTCCCCCAGTGGGAGTTTGAGGCCTTGTGGACCCCGCCGGTGGCCCGGGGCCTGTCCGAGCCGGTGGTCAAGGCCCCGGACGAACTGGGCGGCCTGCTCCTGGAGCTGTTGGATTCGCCCAACCTCTGCTCGCGGGAGTGGATCAACCGCCAATATGACCACGAGGTGCAGGGCACCAGCCTGATCAAGCCCTTCAGCGGGCGTGACCAGGAGGTGCCCTCCGAGGCGGCGGTGCTCTTGCCGGTCCTCACCAGCCCGGTGGGCCTGGCCATGGCCCAGGTCATCGCGCCCAGCTACGGCGACATCGACACCTATCACATGATCACCGCCTCGGTGGACGAGGCCTTTCGCCGGGTGGTGGCGGTGGGCGGCGACCCGGAGCAGGTGGGCGGGGTGGACAACTTCTGCTGGCCCTCCATCATTCATGATCCGGTGAACAACCCGGACGGCAGCTACAAGGCCGCCCAACTGGTGCGGGCCTGCTGGGGGCTCAAGGACGCTTGCGCCGCCCTGGAGATTCCTTTGCTCTCGGGCAAGGATTCCATGTACGTGGACGGCACCCTGGCCGGCCGGCATGGGCTGGCCCGGAGGGTGAGCGGGCCGCCCACCATGATGTTCACCGCCACCACGCCGGTGCCCGACCTGGAGGCCCTGCAGACCCTGGAGCCAAAGATCGCCGGGGATTACGTGTACTTGCTGGGCATGACCAAGGACGAACTGGGCGGCGGAGCCCTCTACGGCCTCTGGGGCGAGACCGGCCTGCAGGTGCCGCTGGGTAACTTCGAGCAAACACGTGAGATTTGCCGAGCCCTGCATGAGGCCCTGAAGCAGGGCCTGGTGGCCTCGGCCTCGGCCCCCGGCTCCGGTGGCCTGGGCCTCTGCCTGGCCCGCATGGTCCTGGCCGGGCGGCTCGGTTTGGACTTGGACCTGGATAAGATGCCGGTTGAAAATGACCTGGACGCCATGCGCCGGCTGTTCTCCGAATCCACGGGCCGCATGGTCCTCACCGCCGCGCCCAAACAGGCCAAAAAATTAGAGCAATTACTCGAAAATGTCTCCTTCGCCCGGCTGGGCAAGGTGACCCGCAAACAGAGCCTCAAGCTGGCTGCCGCCGGCGAGACCGTGCTGGAGTTGAGCCTGGCCCAGATGAAACGGGCCTGGCGGCGGCGCTTTGGGAGGATGGTCTGATGCCTGCCCGAGACAAGGTAAGGGCCCTGGTGCTGGCCGGCTTCGGCCTGAACTGCGACTGGGAGACCGCCCACACCCTGGAACTGGCCGGGGCTGAGGCGGTGCGGGTACACATCAGCGATCTGACCGGCACCAGCCAGCGTCAGGCCAGCGAAACCCTTGACGATTACCAGATTCTGGTCTTTGACGGCGGCTTTTCCTGGGGCGACGACCACGGGGCCGGGGTGCTCCTGGCCACCCGCCTGGGCAACCATTTAAACGATCAGCTCAGGGCCTTCTTGGACCGCGGCGGCCTGGTCTTGGGCATCTGCAACGGCTTCCAGGCCCTGGTCAATTTGGGGCTGTTGCCCCTGTTGGATGGGGACTGGCCCCGGCAGGTGGCCCTGGCCGACAACGACTGCGGCAACTTCCAGGACCGCTGGGTGGAGTTGTTGGTGGAGGAGGAGAGCCCCTGCCTCTTCACCCGGGGCATGGAGCGCCTGGACCTGCCCGTGCGCCACGGCGAGGGCAAGTTCGTCTGCGATGACGCCACCCTGGCCAGAATCGAGGACCTGGGCCTGGTGGCAATGCGCTACGGCAGCGGCAAAGGCAAGTTGGCCACAGGCGCTTGGCCGGCCAACCCCAACGGCTCGCTCAATGACATCGCCGGCATCTGCGACCCCACTGGCCGCATCTTCGGCCTGATGCCCCACCCCGAGGGCTATTACCGCGCCAGCCAGCACCCGGACTTCACCCTGCGGCGGGAGCGGGCCCGTCGGCAAGGCGGCGGTCTGGACCCCCTGGGCCCGGGCCGGGGCCTGGAGATGTTCACCAGGGCGGTGGACGCGGCCCGGGAGATGCTGGCTTGAGCGGCAAACCGGTAGAAGTGGCCGGCCTGCAAGAGGGTCAGGGCTTGGACGGGGCCTATCTCTTGCTGCGCGTCCAGTTGCTCAACACCAAAAACGGCAAGGCCTACGGTGCCTTGCGCCTGGGGGACCGCTCCGGGGAGGTGGAGGCCAAGCTCTGGGACCAGGCCGAAGAGCTCCTGGAGGGCCTGGAGGCGGGCGCGGTGGTGCGCGCTTCGGGCCGGGTGGAGTCCTATCGGGGCAAGCTCCAGGTGGTGCTCTCCGGCCTGGCCAGGGAAGAAGGGGCTGATCCGGCCGCCTTTTTGCCGGCCAGCCCGGTGCCGGTGGCAGAACTCCGCGCCCAACTGGACGCGGCCCTGGCCGGCATCCAGGACAAAAACTTAAAGCGATTGCTCGAATCTGTCTTCGTGGCTGACAAAGAGTTCCGCGCCGCCTTTGAAGCCGCGCCGGCGGCCAAGGGCGCCCACCACGCCTATGTACACGGACTGCTTGAACATACCGTGAGCCTGGCCGGCCTGGCCCAGGCCATCGCGCCCCATTATGGCAATGAAATCCAGGCCGAGTTGCTCCTGGCCGGGGCCTTGTTGCATGACATCGGCAAGGTGGCCGAATTCACGTTGGGCCCGCCCATTGAGTACACCGACGCCGGCCGCCTGGAGGGCCACGTGGTGCTCGGGGTGCGTCTGCTGGACGCCAAGCTGTCGGAGCTACAGGACTTTCCCGAAAACCTGGCCCAACAACTGAGGCACCTGATCCTGAGCCACCACGGCTTGTACGAGTTCGGCAGTCCCCGGCGGGC
>JANQFN010000245.1 GCA_028277825.1 Desulfarculaceae bacterium | reverse complement strand
TCCTTGAATGTCGGGGAGCTTGCTGTCGGCACGCCCAATGTTGGCCTCGGTGGGAATGTTGAGAGACTTACCCACCTCGGCCAGCATGCACATCATCAAGATGGATTCCATGGCCGATTGGGGGGCGGTGCCGTGTCTGAAATCAAATGCCGTGGGCCCGCCTCCCCAAATGACAGGGCCCCCCTTGTTGATCAGCTGCCCGATCACTATGCCGGCCAGGGTCTCTGCGGAATTGAGCACCACGGTGCCTAACAAGGAGCATGGTGAACTGCCGCCGGCAATGGGAATGCTGATAATGATCGGGGGTATGCCCGCCTCCATGCAGTCCATGAAATTCTGGATCACCACCTGGCTCCAGTGCAGGGGGGAGGAGGGATCGTTGGGGTGCACATGAGCGGGTTTGTTGCGCGCGTTGTCGGCCCCGCCGGCCATAACGGCGGCCATGTCTAACATGGTGTCAAAGCCCTCTTTGCTCCAGGCGGAGGCGAAGGGGGGCTTTGCAGTATAGAGATAGTTGATGAGAAAGCGGTAGTTGTCAGCCACTTCCACCGGAACGTCATAAAGGCTGAACGGGGCAGAGAAAGATATGTTTTGGCATTGGTCCACCAGCCGGGCATGAATGATTTGATCTTGGGTTACAGTCTCCCGCCGGTATCCAAGATTGTCGTAATCCTGGATATAGATTCCGGTGCCCCCGGTACAAACAAAACAATTGTCCCCCCCGAAGGAAAACAGTTTGTTTTTTCTGTCTTGATCATAAAAGTCGATGCTCGCAGGAACGGTGGCCAGGGCTTGGTCGATCAATGGGGCTCCGATTCGGACCACCTCTTTGTCCCGGTCTATTCGGGCGCCGGCATCTTCAAGCAGGTCCAGGCAATGGGGGGTATCGGGGATGTTGACGCCGATGGAATCGAGAATCTCGTAGGCGTCCGCAAGGACGGTTTTGATCTGATCTTGTTCCAGAATCTGGAGTTTGGGTCTGATTTTCATCTAAACATCTCCTCTAATTGCCGAGCACCGCATCTATTTTTCTTCTGCCGTCCAGGGCGTCCGCTCCAAAGGCATCAGCTTCAATTTCATCCGCCCAGGCCTGGGTGATGGGTGCCCCGCCCACAATCACCTTCACCTCACCCCTGAGGCTTTTTTCCTGCAAGGCCTCGATAAACGCCTTCTGGCTGAGCATGGTTGTAGTCATTAAGGATGAAAGGCCGACCGCCACCGGCTTGTCTTTTTCAATGGCTTCGATGATCTTTTCATTGGGGACGTCGTGGCCCAGGTCAATGATGTCGTATCCAGCCAGGTCCAGAAACGTGGCTACCAGCCCCTTGCCAATGTCGTGGATGTCACCCTTGACTGTGGCCATGACGATTTTCCCCTTGCCCTTTTTCTGACCGACGGCATCGCCCAGTTTTGGCTTCAACAGCTCCATGGCTTGGTTAAAGGCTTCCGCCCCAAAAACCACCTCCGGTATATAGGCCTCTCCATTGGCAAACCGCTCTCCCAAGCGCTTCATCCCGGCCGTCAAATCATCGAGCACCTCGGCGGGATCCACTCCCTGGCTAAGCTTCTGCTCAACCAGTTCCAGAACAACGTCATCCTGGGCGCGACTCGTGGCATCAATCAATTTTTCATCTGGCATGAAAGTTCTCCGTCCACTGTCCTTTGAAAAAAGGTGAAAACAAATCACGACGCGAGGTGAAAAACCCACCCTGCGCTACACATAAACCATCGACCGCCATGAACCGGCCGGGCCAACCGGTCCCGCTCCTGGCGGGTTGGCTTTGGGCACATGGCCTTTTGGCTCGTGGAACAGCTGGCCGCAGCCCAGGCCATGTCTCATGCCCACCTCAAAGCATTGACTGCAAGAGATGCAAGCGGAAGTCTCATCGTTTGCTTGCCAACGGTTGGCCAGGTCCGGCTGGCGGATGAAAGGCCGGCACAGCGCCACCGCGTCCACCTGCTCCAGGGCCTCGGCCACCCTGGCCTTGGAGCGCCAACCGCCGACGCTGATTACCGGACAAGAAACCGCTTCTTTAATAGCCACTGCGTTGGACAGGAAATAGCCTTCGCCACCAACCCCCCTCACCGTGCGAACCGCGCTCAGCTTGCCGGCCGCCGGCGTGCCCCCGCTAACCTCGATGGCGTCAACGCCTCTTGCGTCAAGCCCCTTGGCCACCTCGATACCATCCGCCAGGCCCAAGCCACCAGCTTCATAATCGGCACTGTTTAGCTTGATAAACAGGGGATAGTCTAACCCCACCGCGCTCCGGGCCGCGGCCAGCACGTCGTAAGCGAAGCGAGCGCGGTTTTCCAGGCCGCCGCCGTAGTCATCCTGGCGCCGATTGGTTAGGGGACTCAGGAATTGGTTTATCAGACAGCCGTGAGCTCCATGTAGTTGCACGGCGTCAAAACCAGCCGCTTTTACGCGGGCGGCAGCCCGGGCGAAGTCCTCGATGGTGTCTTCGATCTGGCCGAGGCTCATCCCGGCCACTTCCTCGCCGTAAAAGGGATGAATGAGCGCCGAAGGGCCCAGGGGCTTTTGACCGATCCACTCAGCCTTGGTCTGGCCGCCGGCGTGCACAATTTGCATGGCCACCAAACCACCGGCCCGATGCACTGCGTGGCTGACATCTGCTAGAGAGTCGACGAGATCGTCCCTGTGAATCCCGGTCTGTCTGGGCCGGCCACGGCCCCGGGGATGGATAAAAGCATAACCGGTGATGATGAGGCCAACTCCACCCTTGGCCAAATCGGCTAAGGCTTGAGTCAGTTGGGGAGTGGGGCTACCGTCTTCCGGGTTGGCTAAACCCTCCCAAGTGGCACTCCGCACCAGCTTATTAGGGACACCTAGCCGGTTCATCCGCCAGGGTTTGAAAATTTCAGCCATGCTCTCCAAAAGAACTCCTGCAAATCAGATTGGGAGCGCTGCAGCCAGGCTTGTAAATATTTAATGTTTTTTAGCCACGTCCACCATGGCCAATAAGTTTTCAGTTGGTGTGGCAGGCGCTACGGCGCACCCGGGAGCCAATATTTGGATACCTTGGGAAATGCTAATTTCGCATTCCTCTTTTACTGATTCCGTGTCCTTCATCAGCAAAGTATTGGCGGGATCCACTCCGCCCAGCAAAATAATGTCCCCACTGCACTTTTCACGCACCAACGCGGCATCGGTCTTTGGATCCAGGCTCAAGATGTCCGCGCCAGTCTGGGCCATCCATTCAACAATGGGGGCAACATTGCCGCATATGTGGAGAATCTTGGGAACCGGAATCGCCGCGAACTGTTTTGACTGAAACTCAAATTCAATATCTTTATAAGTATGGGGAGCAATCAATTCCGGTGAGGCAGTCATGTCCTCGCAGCAAATGATATCGGCTCCCGCATCTATAAGGGCCAGTGCCAAAGCGGTACCCGCCTGTTCTGCGACCTCCAGGAAAGGCGTAAGTTTTTCAGGTGTCTTGAAGGTGGCCTTCAGTAGCGGCACTATCCCGACCAAGGCGGCCGCTATAGTCATGGGGCCGATAATTCCACCTACGATGGAGGCTTGGTCGTCAACTTCTTGCTTAAGGATACTTACGGCTTTAAGTAGCTCGGGAATTTTTCCTCTGGAGAGAAAGTCACCTGGCAGGATTGGGGTGTCGTCTATCCCGTATGGAGGAGGCTCGTCGACCCCGGGCACTCCCTCTAAACCTTCAATACTGTCGCTAGGTTTATACTTGCATCCCAGGGCCACCGCCTCGAAAGTCTGGCAAAACGGCACTCTGACCGCATCAAAACCTAATATGGTGTACGCGGCCAACGCCTGTTTGGCCATTGTTTCGCCCTGCTGGTGGCCCTCAGGCCAGAAGGCATCTACCGCCTCCATTTGACCGTAGGTGACTGTGCTATTGGCCGCGAAACATGGCATTCTATCGATTACTTTTTGATTACATAGGTTAAATATACGTTCCTTACCGTTCATCAATTACTACTCCCGTTACTATGGGGCAAAGCATGAAAATAGTTTTTGTTATTGACAAAACGTTCAATATACAATCCTTAATTAGCTTCAAAACGCAAAATAAAGCAAATAACATGCCACAATCGAAGATTGTATCAACCGTTTGAATTATATGGAAATTCACCAAACTGAAATGAAACCGGACCGCTTCCAGTTAAAATTTTGAGAACTATGCCCTCGTAAATGGTATTTTGATTGCATTTTTGGAATGTTCTCATTTTCCATATTGAGAGCATTGTAATCTTGCCCTACACCACGCCTCGAAATGGCGGCTTTTCCCGGGGCGCTTAAAAAGCCTGCCTCCGGCTTCCTGACTCACCTAAAAACTGGAGATGGGATGTTGGGGATGACAGGTGGAACCTCACACCCTGGTGGCGGACCAAGCCCATTGAGTAATCGGCTTGAGACCATGATCGACAAAATCCTGATTGGCGGCATTCCGGCCATCTGATTTACGGTGCCAGACAGGGGGCCATAATGCCTTTTAACCGACGGCCACTCATAAGCCGCACCCGGTTTCCCAAACCAAACGTTTGGCCCAACTGGCGGCTCCGGCGTGTTTGGCAAGGCGCTATGCTTCGACCTTGCAATCCGGAAGACCGCCCTTGCCTACGAGATGAATTGGTTCGTACGCAATGGTTCCGGTATCTCCCCGGATTCAACCGGAACCAGGCGGCAGAGTGTTTGTCGTAGCGGCCAACTGCCCATTTCAGCTCCGCAGAGTTCATCGCTATCCTCGGTCAACAAATTTATATTTGACAGCCAAACCCCATAAAGGGAGGGCGCCTCCTCGGGCATCTCGGGGTACCACCAATCGAAGTCCGCATGGACCACCTGCCGGGAGATTCCATCGAAAATCTTGATTCGTTGCATGATACGCCCCTTCCGGGTCTCTATCCATACCCACTGGCCTTCCCCGAGCCCCAAGACTTCACAGGTATCGGGATGAACTTCAACCACGGGAAAGGGATAATGGCGGCGTATTAAAGAAATTTCGCGCCAACCGCTGTGCATGTATTCCAATCGCCGCGCTCCATTGATCAAAATTAAGGGGAATTTCTTTGACATCTCGGGCTGGCTGAAGGGAGTGAGCGGCTCTTCCCTGTATTTGGGCATGGGGTCATAACCAAATTTTTCCAGAAGGTTCGAATAAAGCTCCACCTTCTTACTGGGGGTCGCGAAACCCATAGTCTCGTATTGTCGGTAGTGGGGCGGGTTTAAGACCTGGCGGGTCCTTTTCCGGGCGAACTCCGCGAACTTTATCCCCAATGGTGCAAAGCGATAATCCAGCATTTCCTCGCTAGTGTCCCAGGGCCAATGTTCAGCCTGGCCCAGGCGAACTCCCAGCCCCCGCCAGAACTGGTATTCGTCTCGCCGATCGTAAACCCCCTCCACCGTGGCGGGCATTGCCGCCTCGCTAGCCGTTAAGATTCTGGCCAGACCCAGGTAGGAATATGCCTGTGGTTTTTCCAGCCAACTGGCCGCTGGCAATACATAATCCGCCAATGCTGAACTCGGAGTGGGAAAAACATCCATAACCACGTGCAAATCCAGGGCTGACAGCGCCTCATAGACTCTTTTGGTGTTGGCTTGAGACACCATGGGGTTGGCTCCCACGCTGAATAGAGCCCGAATAGGATAAGGCTCACCATTTAGCACGGCCGTCCAAAGGCTGGGTGCGTGGCCTTGCCCCAAATACCAAAGCGGAGGCCCGTCACCGCTACCCCAAGTGGATTCGGTGAGTTGATCCAACTCGCTCTGTAAAGGCCAACCGTGGAAGCGGTAACGGTCCGTGCCGATCTGCTTGGCCTTTTGAAGTGGCGGCAGTAAGTCAGCTGCTTCCATTTCTCGTTCGGAAATATAGTGTGGATGAGGGCCGGGCAGTTCGTCTCCGCCCTCCACATCTATGTTGCCGGTCAGAGCGGCCAGAATCCACCTGGCGTGGATGGTGGCCACAGCATTAGCCTGCTGTTCCACCCCCATACCCTCAACAATGGCCCCGGGAAGATTGGTAGAATATAGTTCAGCGGCTTTTCGGATCAACTCTGCGGGAACCCAGGTGACCTTCTCGGCTTCCTCGGGCAGATAGGAGGCAGCCCTTTGTTTAAACCGCTCAAGGCCATGGCACCATTTCTGGACAAATTGTTTGTCGTACAGATTATTCTCAATGATGAATTGCACCATGGCCATCAGAACAAAGGTGTCAGTTCCTGGACGAGGCTGCAGCCAGAGATGGGCTTGTTCGGCCGTTTCAGTGCGGCGAGAGTCGATGACCAGGAGTTTGGCGCCGTTGTCCAATGCCGCACGGCTGGCCTCATATACGATGGGGCGGCCCACGAACGAGTTGCACCCCAGCAAGACTAGGCAACGGGTTTGCGGTGAAACGCTGAAGGCTGGATACCAACCCACCACCGCTCGCGCCACATTAGCCCGCGGCCCCATGCATATGGGTGAGGGCCCCACATAGTTGGGGCTGCCCCACAGGTTCATAAAACGAGTGCCATATTCTAATTGGGCCCAGTTGTCTCCGCTCAACAAGCCCACGGACTCCGGCTTGTATTGAGCGCCGATTTTGGCCAAGCGGTGGGCGATTTCATCCCAAGCCTGGTCCCATGAAATGGGTTCCCACTGCCCGCCGCCCCGCGATCCTTTTCTTTTCAGGGGAAAACGTAAGCGCTGGGGGTGGTGAAACCATTCCGCGGCAGCGGCCCGGCGTAGGCATTTGGCCCTTTGGGCCCCCCCGCATTTATCCCCGAGGGATTGGTTCAGAGTCACCCGCAGAAGGCGCCGATCCTTGACGTGTGCCCAGACGTGACAGCGCCCCTTACACCACTGGCAGATTCCGGGTCGTTTGTCGGACATAATCCTCATCCTAGTTTAACTTTGCGAAAGACAATGATTGCAGCCCTCATTGTACTTTCGTCCAAAAACACTATGCGAATAAAAATGTACGCCGTCAGAGCAGATGGCACCAATTTCAATTGTGTTGATGGAAAGATACTCTGTAAACTTTTGGTACTGTAATTTCTGCGTTTTGAGGCATCAGATTAGGTTGTAACGCCTACTGCACCGTATGGAAAAATCTGCTAGTGCAAGCCACACTACTGAGCCTGATGAAGGCAGTAGGCTTGTTGTTAGGCTCTCTTGACCGCTCTACTTATGGCTCAAAATCAACTTAGTAATCCTATTTTGATTGTTCACGAGTTAAGAATATCCTCAACACAACCCTTTCCTTTGGGCGACGGCTCCCTATCTCCCCTCTCCCACCGACTGAGGGTGTTTGGGTCTACCCCAATCTTTCGAGTCAATTCTAGCTGGCTTATACCCAACACACGTCTAGCAGTTAGCAGTTTTTTACCAAAAGTGTCCCGGCTTTCCCTGGGTGCATAGCATAGGAATTGGATGATTTGGGGAATAAAATGGAGGGCTGGATCGGTCCGATTGTTTTTCCAATTGCGTATGGTATCTTCGCTGACTCCGATTATCTGAGCCACTTCGGTTTTCTGATCCGCCAGCGCATTGCTCAACTATGTGAGCAGGAGTCGCCTTTCAAGAGGGAGATCGAAGTGGACGAGTCCTACTTCGGAGCAAGGCGGGT
>JANQFN010000195.1 GCA_028277825.1 Desulfarculaceae bacterium | reverse complement strand
CTGCGCGACAGCGGGCACCGGATCACGCCCCAGCGCCTGGCCGTGCTCAAAATACTAGCGGCGAGCGAAAAGCATCCCAGCGTGGAGATGATCTACGCTCAGGTCAAAAGGGATTTCCCCACAACCAGCCTGGCCACGGTTTACAAAACCATAACCTTGCTCAAGGAAATGCATGAGGTGCTCGAGCTGGGATTCGCCGACCAGGGCTCCCGCTACGATGGCAACCGGCCATTTCCCCATCCTCACGTGATCTGCACCCAGTGCGGCCGCATAGTCGATCCCCAATTTTCCGATACAGAAGAGATGGCCGCGGAGATGGCCAAGAAGTCGGGATTCAAAATAACCCATCACCGCCTGGATTTTTTCGGAGTTTGCCCTAAATGCCAGAGTGGCTGACAAAAAATTTTTCAGCGGTAAATGATAATAATTATCCAATAATAGGTTCTATTGCTAAAAACCCTATATTTTTAGGGTCTTTAATCGTTTAGAATAATTCTATAGGGAACACTAGAGGAGGGAGCGTCATGTCTGAAGATAGCAAGTCCCCGGTAAGGGGCGGAGTCGACAAACCCATTGCTGGTGGGGGCACCTCGAACCGGGATTGGTGGCCCAACCAGCTTAATCTAAAGATTCTTCATCAGAATCCCGCTCAGGGCAATCCCTTGGGTGAGGAGTTCAACTACGCCGAGGAATTCAAGAAGCTGGACCTGGAGGTAGTTAAGCAGGACCTGTATGCCCTGATGACCGACTCCCAAGACTGGTGGCCGGCTGACTACGGCCACTACGGGCCGCTGTTCATCCGCATGGCCTGGCACAGCGCGGGCACCTACCGCACCGGCGACGGCCGCGGGGGCGGGGGCTCGGGCAGCCAGCGTTTTGCGCCGCTGAACAGCTGGCCGGACAACGCCAACCTGGACAAGGCGCGGCGGCTGCTCTGGCCCATCAAACAAAAATACGGCAACAAGCTTTCCTGGGCCGACCTCATGATCCTGGCCGGCAACTGCGCGCTTGAGTCCATGGGGTTTAAGACCTTCGGCTTCGGCGGCGGCCGCCAGGACATTTGGGAGCCGGAAGAGGACATTTACTGGGGGACTGAGACAGAGTGGCTTGGCGACCAGCGCTACTCCGGCGACCGGGACCTGGAGAATCCTCTGGCCGCGGTGCAGATGGGCCTGATCTACGTGAACCCGGAAGGGCCGGGCGGCGAACCCAGCGCGGTGGCCTCGGGCAGGGACATCCGGGAGACCTTCGGGCGCATGGGCATGGGCGACAAGGAGACCGTGGCGCTGGTGGTGGGAGGACACACCTTTGGCAAATGCCACGGCGCCGGCGATGCGGCCCTGGTGGGCCCCGAGCCCGAAGCCGCCGGCATCGAGGAACAGGGTCTGGGCTGGAAGAGCAGCTATAAAAGCGGTAAAGGCGACGATACCATCACCAGCGGCATCGAAGGGGCCTGGAACCCAACCCCGACCCAGTGGGACAGCAGCTATCTCAAAACTTTGTTCGGCTACGACTGGGACCTGGTGAAGAGCCCCGCCGGCGCCTATCAGTGGATCCCCACCGATCCGGCCGCGGCGGAGGCGGTGCCCGACGCCCATGATCCGAACAAACGGCAC
>JANQFN010000192.1 GCA_028277825.1 Desulfarculaceae bacterium | reverse complement strand
TCAAAGCTCTTTTGATAGTCATCCACCCGCGCCATGTGCTGCTCCAGGTTGGGATTGTCGCATAGGTTGAGTTGACCCGAATGTAACCCAGGTATGGCTGCTTGTCGAGGGTTGGCTGGGGCGCCGGACTAGTTGAACATGCGGGGGTCGAAGCTGAACGGTTTGGGGTCGCCGATTTTGAGTTTGGCGAAATCCGGGTGCTGGGGGTTCAACAGATAGTTGTATTCGTCGGGCGCCATGACCGAAGGGACCCGCAGGACCGCCGTGGCCGCAGATTGCGTCCATCTGGTCCCCGGGTCCATGGAGGCGTCACCGGGAGGATGGGAATCCCAGCCTCGGGTCAGCCGGGAGCGCGGTACCTTTTTGATCTTCACGGCCGCCGGGATGCCCACCGGGATGAGCACCAAATCCAGGGCGGCGTATTCGTCCTTGATGTGCACGAAAAGTTCCAGGGCGGCCAGAGCCTGGCTCTGGGCGGTGTAGACCAGGGGTGTGCCCGGGTGGTTCCAGCGCCCGCCGTATTCCCTGGCTCCCCAGCCGCTAAAGGCGTTGGCTGCCAGATCAGCGGAGGTGATGCGCCAAGTGGTGTTCAAGAGAATACGCCCTCACGGATGCGGCCCAAGAGCTTGAGCACCTCGGCAGCCCCGGCATCGGTCTTGATCATCTCCAGGGGAGCCCGCTCGCCCAGCCCCATCTGCGGTCTGCTCAACCAGCCGCGCGCCGCCTCCGGCGTCTTGAAGACCTCCAGGGCCGCGGACCACACCCGGGCCAGGCGGAACAGGCGGTCACCGGCCACGGCGGCCATCTTGGCGTCCGCAGCCTTTTTCTTGCGGTTGACCGTGCTGAGGCTTACCCCCAACAGGGCGGAAAAGGCGGCGTCGGAGATGCCCAAGAGCTTTTTCACCCTAAGCGCCGAGGCCCAGGGCAGGCCCTGGCTGATGAGCTGGTCGAACTCGCCCAGGCTGGACACCTTCCGGCCCAGCAGCTTGGGCCCGCCCAGGGCGGCGGCGATGGCAGTGTTGGGGGTCATGGCGGCCTTCTCCTGGCTAATGATTCATTTGACATAAAGGTAGCGATCAATTGACATGGTGTCAAATGATAAATTGAATTATGTCTAATGGATAGGCGGCTAGGACTCCCGCCCGCCGGGCTTGCCCACGCCGGCCAGGCCGGCGATGATCAGGGAGGCCAGACCCCAGCCGAAGACGGCCTGGCCGATGAACCAGGCCCGCTGCCAGCCGTGGAAGACGAAGTCCGTGTAATCCTTGCTTAGCTGAACCAAGGGCAGCAGGCGGTCCAGGCTGAGGCCAAGGCACCAGCCGAAGCTGTGTATATCAGAGACTAAGCCAGGAGGCGAAGAAGGGTTGGGAGAGTAAAAACAGACAATCGCTCCAGCTAAGAGGACGCCGAAAGCCCAAGCGGTGGGCAGAACCTTGAAACGCCAGCCCAGGCCGTAACCAACGGACCATTTCAAAAGCTCTAACCAGGCTTTGCGATACCAGACCGAGTTTTCCCGCTCTCTATCTTTGCCCGCGAATAGTATCTCCGAAGCCTTCCAGGACTGTCCGGCCTCGCGCAGGACCTTGGCGCATTGCTGGTAGGGTTGGGGGGAGAAGGGCTTACTTCGTTTCAACCACCCCACAAACCACTTGACAGGTCGATCGGTCATATCCTCGCTTCTCAAAAGGTCGCCCGAACCACGAAGATGGTTGTAGGTGAAGCGGTCCAGATTTAAGTCATCCGGCCAACTATCTTTTTCATCACCCCTGAGCCTGCCGTCGTAAAAGGCATCAACTTTGGTATCGGAAAGATTGAGAGACTCAAGTTCTGTGCCTTCGCAGAGAACGTGCCCGCCGACGGAGGCGAAACAAAGCTCAGCCGCCCCTTTAAATCTGGCCTCGCGCAGATGCAGATCTTCTTCTACCCGTGTCCGCTGCATTATGACGGATTCCTCAAACTGCGCCCCCTCCATGGTAATCGACCCGCCCACCCGCACCCCAGGCAGGCGTGCGTCCTTGAACCTGCCCTTTGTCATGAACAGGGTGCCCTTTACCACGGCGCGGTCCATGGCCAGCTTTTCCTGGAATTCGGCCCCCTCCATGGAAATGACGCCTCCCACCTGGACCCCGTGCAGGTGAGCATCCTTGAACCTGCCCTTTGTCATGAACAGATCGCCCTCGACATCCGCTCCGTTCATGGCTAGCTTTCCCTGGAATTCCGCCCCCTCCATGGTAATCGACCCGCCCACCCGCACCCCAGGCAGGCGTGCGTCCTTGAACTTGCCCTGTCTCATGAACAGGCTGGCCTTGACCTTCGCCCGGTCCATGGCTAGCTTTCCCTGGAATTCCGCCCCCCTCATATCAAGCTGCCCGCCCACCCACACCCCGGGCAGGTGAGTGTCCTTGAACCTGCTCTTCCTCATGAACAGGTTGCCCTTGATCACCGCTCCATCCATGGCCAGCTTTCCCTGGAATTCCGCCCCCTCCATGTCAAGCTGCCCGCCAACCTGCACCCCGTGCAGGCGTGCGTCCTGGAACCTGCCCTTTCTCATGAACAGGCTGCCCTTGACCTCCGCTCCGTCCATGGCCAGCTCTTCCTGGAACTCTGCCCCCTCCATGGCAATGACGCCTCCCACCTGGACCCCGTGCAGGCGAGCGTCCTGGAACCTGCCCTTTCTCATGAACAGGCTGCCCTTGACCTCGGCTCCGTCCATGGCCAGCTTTTTCTGGAACTGCGCTTCGGTCAAGGAAATATCGCTGCCCACCCGCACCACTAGCATGCGTGCGTCCTTGAACCTGCCCTGTCTCATGAACAGGCTGCCTTTGACGGAGGCCTCGCCCATGGCCAGCTCTTCCTGCAATTCGGCCTGTGTCAGATACAAGCTACCCTTGATCGAGGTTTGAAACAGATTCAATTTCTGACGGAGACAGGAGCCTTCTAGGCTGAGGATAAATTCGAACACCGCAAGGGAGAGTTCGAGCTTCCCGCTGAAAAGGGAGTGCTCCAGCCAAATTTCATGCCCGACAACAGCATTTCCTAGAATTATGTCGTCGCCGTACCAGGCGCCCAGAATCTTCACCCCTTGATGGGGAATGATTGAACGCCATGGATCGCAAAGCAAAACGGTTCGTAAATAATCCCCCCTCAGCCCCCTCTTCTTTTTCTCCTCCTCATTCCAAACTTCTTCATTTTTCGGGTCTAAAGTCTCTCCATACCGCTCATTAAAATCCGCCACCCTCCCCGTCCTCACCCGCTCCCAAACCCACCTCTCCGGTTCGGTCCACTCATCCTTCGGAAGCGGCACCCAAGGCTCTTCGCTCACTTCGTCTACTGTTTCATAATTCTTGGGCTCGTCAGGCATGACGTCACTCCCCCCTGGATGTGTCGATCTCGGCAGGCAGCGCCATTGTAGCAAACCGGGCCGGCGGCCAGGTATATTGAAGCATGACCAAAAAGAAAAAGCGCAAAAAGCGTGAGCCCCAGCCCGAGAAGAAGCACCAGGCCTTCAACGCGCCCTTCGCCGCCCTGGGCAAGGGGCTGAAGAAATCCCTGCCCGATCTGGACAAGCCCGCCCCGCCGGAACCCAAGCCCAAGCCCCCGCCGGATGACGATGCCATCTTCGCCGCGGCCATGTCCGACGTGGAACGCCTCGGCGGCGGCGGCCGGGCGGTGCCCGCGGCGGGCGAGCCCCCGCCGGCCAAGGTGGAGCTGGGTCCGGATGAGGAACTGGAGGTGATGGCCCGCCTGGCCGACCTGGTCTCAGGCGTGGAGGAGTTCGACCTGCGTTTTTCAGATCTTTACGTGGAGGGCTGCCAGCCCGGGGTGGGGCCGGAGCTGATGCGACGGCTGCGGCAGGGGGCCTTCCCCATCCAGGATCATCTGGACCTGCACGGCCTGAGCCGGGACGCGGCCCAGGCCGAGGCCTCGGACTTCATCGCCGCCAGCGTGACCCGGGGGCTAAGGCACGTGCTGTTGGTGCACGGCAAGGGCAAGGGATCGCCGGGCGGGGTGCCGGTGCTCAAGGAGGCGCTGACCGATTGGCTGGCCACGCGGCGCTTTAAGAAAAACGTGCTGGCCTTTTGCAGCGCGCAAGCAATTGATGGCGGAACAGGAGCTATGTACCTCCTGCTGCGCCGCTGGACCGGGCCGGGCCGGCCGCAATCCTTCAAATAATTATTTCTTGGGGCGCTGGCCGCAGACCCGCTTGTTGATGGGCACGGTCTCTTTCAGCTTGCCGCCGCTGTCATAGGTCTGCGCCTGGTCCACATACACCTTGACCGAGCCCTTGAGGGGGATGGTGAAGATCCGCTGGCCTAGACGGCTATTAAAAACCCCGCCGGCGGGCTGTTGAGAAGATAAGGCGCGACACCCCTTTGTTCAGGGGGTTTCTTATAAAGTAGTCCCGTGCGGGACAAGAGGGGCAGGCAGGGGGCAGGCGGGCAGTCTAATTCTTGCCCAGGCGGCCCAGGGTGGCGGCCATGGGCCCGCCCTTTTCGCGCTTGATCAGGCCCAGGCGTTTTTTGAGCAAGGCCTTGTCCGGCTCCAGCATGACCAGCTCGGTGCCGACGGGCTCCTCCTCGTCGGGGATCAGCTTGTCCGGGTCGCTGGGCCGGGGCGGCTCTTCGCCGGCCACGATCATCTGGCCCAACTCGAAGGTGAGCGCCTCCACGCCGTACATCACCGCCTGGCGCTGGTTGACCCCGTAGGCCTTGAGCCGGGGCAGGTTGGTGAAGATCACGTCAAAGCCGCCTTCGGGCAAGGGCAAAAGCACCGCCGGGTAGGGGGCCAGGTCTTCCACTTCCCGGAGCCACTGTTGTTTTTTGGCGCTTAGGGCCATGATTGCCGGCCTCGCTTTATTGGTTGGTCATGGTCCGACCGACAGGATAACCTAAAGTGGTGGGGCCTGCAAAAATTGAATTGGGGAGGTTCCCTGAAAGCCACAAGACGCTCTAGTAGGTGGCGAGCCGCTGAAGACTCTTCTGGGCTTTTGATGCGTCGGCGAAAGGCGAAGCTGCAGTGATTTGACGCCGGAGGCGTACAGTGAAGTACGTCGAGGCGGCAAATCACGAAGCGAGCCTTGCAGGCAGCAGCAGAAGCCCAGGCTATATCCTGCACCACCTGGTGCCGCCGGGTGCGTCCACGATCTGAATGCCCCTTTCAGCCAATTGGTCGCGGATACGGTCGGCCTCGGCATAGTCGCTGGCCTCCCGCGCCTGGTTGCGCTTAAGGATCAGTTCATCGATTTCCGGGTCGGCCTCACTGCGCTTGAAGTCGATGATGCCCAACACCTGATCGGCCCGCGCCATGAAGCCCAGCACCTGTTCCACCTGGGAGGCGTCCATCAGCTGCCGGCTCATCAGGCGGTTGATGCGCTTGATGAAGGCGAAGAGGTGGCCCATGGCCTTGGGCACGTTCAGGTCGTTGTCCATGGCGTCCTGGATGCGGGCGCGCACCTCGTAAAGGAACTGGTCCAGGTCCGGGGCCGGCGAGCAGGGGGCCATGAACTTGAGCCGGGCCACGAAGTCGTTGATGCGCTCCACGGTCTTGGCGGCCAGCGCCAACTGCTCAGGGCTGTAGTTCAGGGGCCGGCGGTAGTGGTTGGACAACAGCCAGTAGCGCACCGTGGCCGGGCTGTGCCCCTCGGCCAGGATCTCCCTGAGGGTCACGTCGTTGCCCGCCGGGCGGCTGGCCTTCTTGCCCGCCACCATCACCGGGTCCGAGTGCAGCCACATGTTGGCCAGGGGCACGCCGGAAAGGCCCTCGGCCACCGCGATCTCGTTGTCGCCGTGGGGGAAGATCAAATCGCTGGAGGCCAGGTGCATGTCAAAGGGCTGGCCCAGGTGCTTGCAGGACATGGTGGCGCACTCCACGTGCCAGCCGGGGCGCACGTTGCCCCAGGGAGTGTGCCAATAGATGCCGGCCTTGAGATCGGCCAGGGTGGCCCGCTTGAACAGGGTGAAGTCCCGGGGGTTTTCCTTTTCGTAATAGTCGTAGTCCGTGGACTTGTCGCTCTGGACGGCGTCCAGGTCCACCCCGGAGAGCTTGCCGTAGTCGGCGAACCGGCTGATGTTGAAGTAGATGGATTTCAGTTTTTCATAGGCCAGGCCCTTGTCCAGCAGCTCCCGGGTGGCGCTGATCATCTCGCCCAAGTGCTCCGAGGCCTTGGGGTAGTCATGGGCCGGCTTTACGTTCAGGGTGCCCATGTCCTCGAAGAAGGCGGCCTCCCACTGGGCGGTGAACTCAGACAGCTTGGCGCCCTCGGCCAGGCACTGGTTCACGGTGCGGTCGTCGATGTCGGCCAGATTGATGATCAGTTTGACGTCGAAGCCCCGAAACTCCAGATAGCGCCGGGCCATATCGGTGAAGACCATGCGCCGGCACAGCCCCAAATCGGGCGGGCCGTCCAGGGAGGGCCCGCAGGCGTAGATGCCCACCCGCCCCGGCCGCACCGGCACCAGGTCCTCCACCGAGCGGCTCAAGGTGTTGTAGAACTTGAGCGGGATGGGCACCTTTTCCGAGGTGAACAGGGGGGTGGAGAGATAGCGCTCGCCGCCGTCGGGCAAGACGGTCACCACCACGCCGCCCGGCTCCAGCTTGGCCGCCTCGTCCAGAGCCACCTTCATGGCCGCACCGGAACTCATGCCCACGAAAATGCCCTCCTCCCGGGCCAGGCGGCGGGCCATCTCATAGGCGCTGTCATCATCCACGTTGATGATCTCATCCACCTCCGCTGGTTTGAACAGACCCGGCGGGTAGGATTCCTTCATGTTCTTGAGCCCTTGGATCTTGTGGCCCTTGAAGGGTTCCACCCCCACCACCCGGGTCTGGGCGCCCAACTCCCGCAGGCGGCGGCCGGTGCCCATGAGGGTGCCGGTGGTGCCCATGGTGGCCACCACCAGGTCCACCCGGCCCTCGGTGGCCTCCCAGATTTCGTCGGCGGTGCCCCCGGCCTGGGCGTGGGATTGCCAGTTGGCCGGGTTATTGAACTGGTCGGCCAAAAAATAGCGCTCCGGCTCCTCCCGGGCCAGGCGGTAGGCCTCCTCGATGGCCCCGTCGGTGGAAAGGTGCGCCGGGGTGAGCATGATGTCCGCCCCATAGGCGCGCAAGATTTTGCGCCGCTCCAGGCTGGCGGATTCGGCCATGGTGAACAGCATCTTGTAGCCTTTGACCGCGCAGGCCATGGCCAGGCCGATGCCGGTGTTGCCGCTGGTGGCCTCCAGCACGATCTTGTCCCGGGTCAGTTCACCCGTGGCCTCGGCCATCTCGATCATCTTGAGCGCCGGCCGATCCTTGACTGAGCCTCCCGGGTTCATGAACTCCAGCTTGGCGTACACTTCCACGCCCGGCGCGTGGTTGAGCCGGTTGATCTTGACCAGGGGGGTGTTGCCCACCAGTTCGATGATGCTGTCGACCTTTTTGGGGCCCATGGCAGTCCTCGTTCGGGGCAATAACGATGGGCTCAAGGATACTCATTGGGGCCTGATGTGTAAAGGCCGGGCAAAAAAGCCAAACCTCATGTTATGTTGACAATATTTAACAGACAAGAGCCCTGCGTTTAGGCATAATATAAAAAGGCTGGCCGCCTGCCGGCCCGGCGCATGACATTCAAACCCCCGCTGCCCCAAATTAGTTAAGGAGAAACAAATGAAAGGCAGACACCGCTGGTTGATCGTTTCGCTCTCGGCCCTGGTTCTAATGGCCGCCTGCGCCACCACCGGCACCTGGGAAGGCTTCAACGAGACCGAAAAGAGTGAGTGGCAGGCCATCGGAGTCAGCCCCAGTTTCGCCTCCACCGTAAAGGCGGCGGGCATTTACCCCAAAGAAGCCCAGGCCTGGCTCAACGCCGGCTTCAAGGACCCGGTGGAGATTGTGAACTGGCACAATGCCGGCTTCCCCGCCGGCGAGGCCAAAAACTGGCGGGCGGCCAAGTTCTCCCCGGCCCAGGCCGAGCCTTGGAAAAAAGAGGGCATCTCCCTGCAGTCCACCCAGATGTGGCTCAAGGAAACCGGATTCACCGCGCCTCAGGCCAAGCAGTGGATCGATAACGGCTTCTCCTCTCCCGAGCTGGCCAAGGTCTGGCACCAGCTTAAGTTCGGGCCGGTGGACGCCAAGCTGTGGCGCGACAACAACTTCTCCTCCAGCGAGGCCTTGGCCTGGTCCTCTCAGAAGTTCGGGGCCAAAGAGGCCGCCCTGTGGAAGAGCCGCGGTTTCTCGGTGAACAAGGCGGCCGAGTACCGCACCAAGGGGCTCAAACCCGAATAGGCCTGAGCAGCCAAGCCCAATGCCAAGGGGACGTCCGCCGGCTCGGCCGGGCGTCCCCTTTTTGGTGGCAAAAACCGGGCCCGGTCGTCAGCATATTAAGAGATAGGCAGCATTGATTTTGACCCTGGAAACCCCGGAGCATAAGCCATGACGCACTTCAAAAGAATCCTGCTCGGGTGCCTGGCCCTGGTTTTGGCCACGGCGCTGAGCGCGCCCGCGGCCCGGGCCGATTCCCTGCACAGGGCCCTGAAGCACATCGCGGGGGACATCAAGGACAAGCGCCGCGCCCAGGGCCTGGCCGACGACGTGAAGCCCAAGAAGCCCCTGGGCTCCTCCAAGACGGTGAGTTTCAAGCTGGCCATGAAAGACGGGGTGGGCCAGGACAGCGACAGCGAGTATTGCTTCGGCTACACCCTCAAGTGCGTGGCAGTAGTGAGAAAGCCCATAAACACCTTCAGCGGCGAGGTCAGCTCCAGCGGCGGCGGCCGGGTGGTGTTCAAGGATATGAAGAGCGGCACGCCTTTACACGTCACCTTGCAGACCGATTTTTTGGGGGACACCACCTTCAAGGTGCACCTCAGGGCCCAGGACGAACCCTATCCTCATGAGATAAAGGTGCATTTGACCTGCTCTTACTAAGCGGTTGTCCGTAAAAAAGGCCCCGCCGGGATCCGGCGGGGCCTCGTAATTAGCTGAAGCTTAGTATTTCTAGACGTGGTCCTCCAGGATGGCGCGCCACTGGGGATGCCTGAGGCGCTGCAGGGCCTTCTTCTCGATCTGGCGCACCCGCTCGCGGCTCAAGGAGAACACCTGGCCCACCTGTTCCAGGGTATGCTCGTCCTCGTCGTTGAGGCCAAAGCGCATCTCCAGGATGCGGCGTTCGCGGGCGTCCAGGGACTCCAGGGCCTCGCCCAGGTGGTTGTGCATCTCGCCCTCGCCCACCTTGTCGAACGGGCTCTCGGCCTCCTTGTTCTCGATGAAGTCGCCCAGCTCGTCGCCGTCCTCGCCCACCGGGGTCTCCAGGCTGGTGGAGTCCAGGGTCAGGTTGACGATCTCCTTGACTTTGGCCTCGTCGATGCCCACCTTCTCGGCCACTTCCTTGGGCAGCGGCTCGCGGCCCAACTCCTTGAGCAGGCCGTAGTAGACCCGGAAGTACTTGGACCTAAGCTCCAGGAGGTGGATGGGAATGCGGATGGTCCGCGCCTGGTCATAGATGGCCCGGCTGATGGTCTGGCGGATCCACCAGGAGGCAAAGGTGGAGAAGCGGTAGCCGGTCTTGTAGTCGTAGCGGTTCACCGCCTTCATCAGGCCGATGTTGCCCTCCTGGATCAGGTCGGCGAAGCTCAGGCCCCGGAAGGTGTACTTTTTGGCGATGGAAACCGCCAGGCGCAGGTTGGCCTCCACCATCTCCTGCACCGCCACCTCCACCTTGGCCCGGGCGTCCTCGATGTCCACCAGGGTCTTGGCCAGCTTCTTGGTCTGCTTCTTCTTGGCCGCACAACGGACCACCAGGTCCTTGGCCATGGCCATGACGTCTTCCACCGACAAAGGAGACTTGTGCGAATCCGCGCACCAGTTCTCGATGCGCTGACAGGTGTCGGCGGCGTCCTTGTCGCCCTTAATGATGCTAAGGCTCTTGGACAGGATCACGTTGCGGCCGTCCTGGATGGCCTTGCCCAACTCCAGCTCCCGCTGGGGGGTCAACAGATCGCGGCCCTCCACTTCCTTGAAGTAGGTAACCGGCGTATCCAGGCTGAAGTCCGGGCCCTTGTAGTCTGCACGGGTTGCCATGGTGAACTCACCTTCCTCTTATCACCGGCTCAAGCGGAGCCGGCTTGTGTCTCCCGCGGGGCCTGCCGCGCCCGTTTGACTGCGGCGGCTGGGGAGTAGCAAAATGCGAACCTCTCGGCGGACCTATGGAGGCCCCCTTTGTTCCATTGTAACCCGGGGCCTTCAAAAGACCCATAGGGTTAATCTAAGCAGTCCCAGGCCAGGGGCAACCCCATGAGAGGAGTTTGTCAGTATTTTTTTACACCTGCCCCCTGGCGCGGGGCCTTTTTACAGTCAAAACTACACCCCTTCCCATATCGGGAAGGGGCTGTTTTGCGTAAGAAGAGACTATGAGGCAATAGAAGGGGCTTTGTCAACAAAAAAAGAAAAATGGTTTACTTTTTGGGTATGGATTGGCAATGGTTTGAAATCATGGCGAAAATTTATCTGGACTTAGACAAGAGTCTAAAATGAGAGGCCCCCACTAGCCACCCGGCCGGGAATATTAAGGTATTTTGACACCTGATCTGGGTGATGAAAATCGGCGACATAACCCCGGCCGGGACCAGGGCGGTTCGCCCCTTCTGGGAGCCATATGCTTGTGCTCTTGCACCTGAACGCATTAAAGGGCAACATAATAGAGAGTTTCCCATAATTCTGGCAGGAGGATGGACATGGCGACCTTTGTTATGTTGGGCAAGTACAGCGGTGAGGGGATGGCCGGCATCAGCGCCCAGCGCACCGAGCAGGCCGCGGGCCTGGTGGCCGAGCGCGGCGGCACTGTCAAGGTGATGCTGGCCATGCTGGGCTGTTATGACCTGATGTGCGTGGCCGACTTCCCCGGGGTGGAGGAGGCCATGGGCTGTTCGGTGGCGCTGAGCCGGTTGACCGGCATCTCGTTCGCCACCTACCCGGCGGTGGCCGT
>JANQFN010000182.1 GCA_028277825.1 Desulfarculaceae bacterium | reverse complement strand
GGCCGATTGGGAAGAGCAGATGATCCTGAAGCATCTGGAGGAGCTTGAGAGGCAGGGGCGGATCATCCCAACCGGGAATGGCTTTTTGGCCGTTTGATCCTCCCGTCACAGCTACTGGTTGCCGAACCCGCCAAGTGGGTGATAATATACCGACTGCTTTTCCTCTAAAAGTTTAGCAGCATCTCTTACGATTACCGGAATCTCGCAACTTGGTGACAATCAAAGCGCTATCCCGGCGCGCCCCATAACAGCCATGCGGGCCAGGGGGCCGGATCATGACCAGACAACAACAACAGGAACAGCTCAGGGCTTACATCGAGGATGGTCTCAGCCTCCCCCTCTACGAGGAGTTATCCCAACTGCACCCTGCCGACGCGGCTGAACTGATAGCCGGCCTGACGCCGGCGGAGATCGCGCGCTACGTGGAACTGGTGGGCCCCAAGGAGGCTCTGCCGGTATTTGAGTTCGTGCCATTTTTGGTGCAAAAGGACTCCCTGGAGCATTTGAGCCGCCAGACCTTGGCCCAACTCATGAGCCTGATGAGCCCCGACGACCGCGCCGACCTAGTGGAAGAGCTGGACGACGCCTTTCAGGAGCGCCTGCTCTCCCTGCTGCTCAAGAGCGAGCGCCAGAACGTGCTCAAGCTGATCAACTATCCCGAGGACTCGGCCGGGGCCCACATGACCACGGCCTACGCCCTGTTGCACCCCGACTCGGACGTGAAAAGCGCCCTGGAGGAAGTCCGGCTGCAGGCCCCCACCAAGGAGACCATCTACTACATCTATGTGGTGGACTCCTCCCGCCAACTGCTGGGCCTGGTTTCCCTGCGCGACCTGATCATGTCCCCGCCGCGCAGCCGGGTGCGCGACATCATGAAAAAGCAACTGATCTCGGTCAGCGCGGAGGAGGACATCGAGGAGGTGGCCAAGCTCTCCAGCCGCTACGACTTTTTGGCGGTGCCGGTGGTGGACGCGGCCGGGCGCATGGTGGGCATCATCACCTTCGACGACCTCTACGACGTTATCGCCGAGGAGGCCACCGAGGACATGTATCACCTGGCCAACCTGGACACCGACGAGAAGGTCAGCTCCCCCTGGCAGCGCTCGGTGAAGCTCCGGGTGCCTTGGCTGTTGGGCAATCTGGGCACCGGCCTGGTGGCGGCCTATGTGGTCAGCTTGTTCGCCGAGACCATCCACCAGGTGGTGGCCCTGGCCTCCCTGATGACCATCGTGGCGCTGTTGGGGGGCAACGCCGGCAACCAATCCCTGACCGTGGTGGTGCGCGCCCTGGCTCTGGGCGAGATCAAGCTGGCCCGCAACTGGCCGGTGCTGTTCAAGGAGGTGGCGGTGGGCCTGGCCAACGGCCTGATCGTGGGCCTGGTCATCGGGGTGATCTCCTTTTTGTGGTACGGCAACCCCTGGCTGGGGCTGATCATGTGGCTGGCCCTGGTGGGCAACCTGGTGATCGCCGGCCTTTTCGGGGCCATGGTGCCCATTGTATTGCGCAAACTAAAATTGGACCCGGCCCTGGGCAGTTCCATCTTCGTGACCACCGCCACCGATGTGGGCGGCTTCTTCATCTTCTTGGGTCTGGCCACCCTACTCTTGCCGCGCATTTTGGCCCCATGAGGCCCAGTGGCATAACCTATCGATTTTATAGGCTTTGCCAAATCCTAACACCGTGTCATAATTGAATTTATAGGCAATTGGCTCCCCGCAAGGAGCCCGCAAACCGTTTCACCTGGAATTCGGCCATGATACCGCCCCATTGGCCAGACGAATACATCGCCAAAAGACGCAGCCCGGCCCAGGCCATCAGCCTGATCCAGCGCGGCCAGCGGGTGTTCATCGGCTCTTCCTGCGGCGAGCCCCAGACCCTGGTCAAGGAACTGGCCGCCCAGTCGGCCAACTTCACCGACGTGGAGATCGCCCGGGTTCTGAGCCTGGAGACCACGCCGCTAACCCTCATCGCCGACCAGAGCGCCTGCCGCAGCCTCAACATCCGCTCCTTTTATCTGGGCTCAGCCAAGCCCCACGTGCTGGCTTCGGGCAAGCGCTTCATGACCCCCATCAACCTCTCGGCGGTGCCCCGCCTGTTCAAAAGCGGTCAGCTTCCGGTGCACGTGGCCCTAATTCAGGTCTCCCCCCCCGACGACTACGGCTGGATGAGCCTGGGGGTGAGCGTGGACGTGACCCTGGCCGCGGCCCATGCCGCCGATTTGGTCATCGCCCAGGTCAACCCCAAGATGCCCCGGGTCATGGGCCGAAGCTTCTTGAGCGTGGGCGAGGTGGACCTGGTGGTGGAGGCCGAGGAGCCGCTGTTGTCCATCGGCGCGCCTCCTGAATTCGACACCGCCAAACAGATCGCCAAGCACGTGGCCAAGCTCATCGAGGACGGCTCCACCCTGCAGATGAGCCTGGGCTCCACCCCCATGGCCACCCTGATCGCCCTGGAGGACAAGGCCGACTTGGGGGTGCACACCCAATACCTCACCGACGGTCACCTGGACCTGATATCGCGGGGGGTGATCACCAACCGGAAAAAGGGGCTTAACGAGGGCAAGCTGGTGGCCAGCGGGGCCATCGGCAGCACCAGCCTCTACAAGTTCCTGCACGACAACCCGGCCATCGAATTCCACCCCTCGGATTACGTCAACGACCCCTCGGTGATCTGCCGGCACCACAAGATGGTGGCCATCAACGTGGCCATGGCCATGGATCTGTCCGGCCAGGCGGCGGCGGACGCGCTGCCCTACAACCACTTCACCGGGGTCAGCGGCATCATGGACTTCATGCGCGGGGCCAGCCAGTCCCCAGGCGGCAAGTCCATCCTGATGCTGCCCTCCACCACCTTGGACGGCAAGGCCAGCCGCATCGTTCCCTCCCTGGAGGGCATGGCCGTGGTGGTGCCCCGGGGCGACGTGCAATACGTGGTCACCGAATTCGGGGTGGTCAACCTGTTCGGCAAGAGCCTGCAGGAGCGGGCCATCGCCATGATCTCCATCGCCCACCCCGACTTCCGCGACGAGCTGTTCCTCAGGGCCAGGGAACTGGGACTTCTGGGGACGGAGCGCACCCTGGCCGAGACCATCAAGAGCGTCTACCCCCTCAAAATCGAAGAAACCCTGGAAGTGGGCGAGACGCCGGTCACCTTCCGGCCGGCCCGGCCCATTGACGAACGTCAGGTGCAGGAGCACTTTTACAACCTGGACCGCCAGGACGTGCACCAGCGCTTCATGCACGACAAAGTCAGCTTTTTGCGCGACGACGTGGCCGACGTATTGCAAGTGGACTACATCCGGGACCTGACCATCGTGGCGGTGGTGGGCGAGTTCGGTTTTGAAAACGTCATCGCCGTGGGCGGCTATTTCCTGGAGCCGGCCAGCAACATGGCCGAGGTGGCTTTCTCGGTCAGCAAAAAGTGGCAGGGCAAGGGCATTTCCACGGTGATCCTCAAAAAGCTGGTGCACGCCGCCCGCGAACAGGGCATCAGGGGACTGGTGGCCTACACCACACCCGGCAACAGCGGCATGCGCGCCCTGTTCAACAAGCTGCCCTACAAAATCAAGTCAGTTTACGACGAGGACATGCTCATTCTAAGGGCCCGTTTCGACGAGCCTCTGGAGGGTTCCGGACCGGCCAGCTGAGCCGTCGCGGCCCCCACCCGCCCAGCCGGTATTTCCCATAGCCGCCTGAATTTGCTACAATCCCCTGAGTTTTTGGCCATAGGGCGCATTGGCCCGTCCTTTTTGACGCGGCAGGCATCACCCTGCCGGCGGGAGGCGGCTTTTTGAACCGGTGGCGAAAAATAATGGGCCGTCCGGCCTTTTCGGTGTTGGTTTTTCTGATCTGCCTGGTCTTGTTCAATTGGCCCCACCTATCCCCGGCAGAGGACTGGCCGCCACAGCACGTGTTCGTGCACATCTTTGTGGCCTGGGCCCTGGTGATAGTAATCCTGCTCATCTTCTCCTTCAGCCGCTCCTCCTCCCGCGGGGAGCAGGACGACTCCTCGGATCACGGTGACACCTGATGTTTGAAAGCCTCACCGTCATCGCCGTGTTCTGCCTCTACATGGGGTTGGTGTTCCTGTTGGCCCTGTGGGCCGAGCGCCGCCTGGCCGCGGGCAAAAGCGTGGTCAACAACCCCATCGTCTACGCCCTGTCCTTGTCGGTTTACTGCACCACCTGGACCTACTACGGCAGCGTGGGCTACGCCGCCACCAGCGGCATGCTCTTTTTGACCATCTACCTGGGCCCCACCATGGTGGTGGTGTTCTGGTGGACTCTTTTGCGAAAACTGGTGCGCTTAAAGACCAACCACCACATCACCTCCATCGCCGACTTCATCAGCGCCCGCTACGAAAAATCCATTCCCTTGGCAGCTCTGGCCACGGTGATCGCCCTGGTGGGCACCATGCCCTACATCGCTCTGCAGCTAAAGGCGGTGTTTTCCACCTTTGACATGATCACCCACGACACCGGCGTGGCCAGCGCCTGGATCGGCTCCCACGTGGGGCCCATCGTGCTGGCCCTGATGGTGGTGTTCACCATCATCTTCGGGGTCCGCCGCCTGGATCCCACCGAGCGCCACGAGGGCATGGTCATGGCCGTGGCCGCCGAGTCTCTGGTCAAGCTGGTGTTGTTTCTGGCCGCCGGCGTGTTCGTGGTCTATTTTCTCTACGACGGTTTCGGCGACATCTTCAGCCGCTACCAGGCCTACACCCGCACCCCGGTGGGCATGGGTCAGCAGCCCCAGACCGCCAGCTTCATC
>JANQFN010000156.1 GCA_028277825.1 Desulfarculaceae bacterium | reverse complement strand
GGCGTAGCCAAAGCTACGTCGAGCTTGGAGCGCAGCCGGCAACACCGCCAGCGCTTGGCTGGCGCAGCCGGACGACCGGCCTTCGTGAAATATCCGGGTTAACACCCTTTCTTGACGTTAAGCCCAAAATTTAAGTCGCACTTTGGGTAGAAGTGTAATTTTTTTGGTCTATTGCTTGGTTTCCCCAAAAAGAATATACTTTAAACACCTGAGGAATTATTCCCTTGTGGTCCGCTTGTGGATTAATTCCATAACTAAGGGGTGTCATTTCGGTCCGTTACTGAGGAGTAGAGATGACTACCGCCCTGCCAGTGCTTTTTGTGGGCCTGGAACCCGATGCCGCCCAGCGGGTTCTGGCCGAGTTGCACAGCGCCGGACTTTCGCCCACCGTATCCCAGGCCCAAAACCAAGATGAATTCCTGGCCGCTTTAGAGGCGGCGCCCCGGCTGATTATTTGCCGCCTCGGCAAGACGGCCTGGGGGGCCTCAGAAGTCCTGCGCCTGATGGCTGACAAAGGACTGTCCATGCCCATATTCGTTGTAGCCAAACAAGCTAAGGCAGCCGAAGCGGCGTCTTGTCTGCGCTCGGGTGCCTGGGACTTTTGGGAAGACGCCGATTTTTCCGGACTGGCTGAGGCAGCAAATGAAGCTCTTCAGGAATCCGCCGACTCGCTTTATAACCTGCCCACCGCTCAGGAAAACTATCGCGCCCTGATTGAAACCATGAACGAGGGGGTGATGGCGGCTGACCGCGATACTCGCATTACCTTTGTCAACCCCGCGCTTTGCCGCCTTCTTGGCTATACCTTCGAGGAGTTGATGGGCCGCGAGTTGTGGGAATTGATCGCGCCGGCTGATTTGGAGATGGTTCGGGCCCAACTGGCCAGGCGTCGCCTGGGCGAATCCTCTACCTATGAAACCAACTTCATCACCAAACAAGGCGAAACATTGCGCACCCGCATATCAGCGGTACCCCTGCTCGATGAACAGGGGAAATTCGTGGGCTCCAACGCCATCATCACCGATCTCAGCGACCTGCACCGGGCCGAGGCCGGTCTGCGTAAGGCGGCAGAAGAATGGCGGCACAGCTTTGATTCCATCGACGAAATGATGATGATCACCGACCGTGATTACAAGATCCGGCGTTGCAACCGCACTCTGGCCGATCAGATGGGAGTTCCCATCCGCCAGGTGCTGGGCAAAACCTGCTATGAGCTGGTGCACGGCACCGCCGAGCCGCCGGTCTACTGCCCCCACCAGCGGGTCATCACCAGCGGCGAGCCTGAAGAGTGCGAGGTGTTTGAATCCCATTTGAACCGCAGCGTGCAGATATCCATCGCGCCCATCAAGAACAAGAAGGAGGAGGTCAGCGGCACGGTGCACATCGTCAGGGACGTAACCGAAAAACGGGCCCAGGAAAAGGAGACCCTGCGCCTTTCCCAGGCCCTGGTGGAGAGCTTTCAGGCCACCACCCTGGCCCTAACCAGCATGGTGGAAAGCCGCGACCCCTACACCTCGGGCCACACCCAGGGCGTGGCCGAGCTGTGCGAGAAGGTGGGCCACACCATAGGCATGAGCGAGGACGACATTCAGGGGATCATTGCCTGCGCCCTGCTCCATGACATCGGCAAGGGCGCCATCCCCCTGGACATCCTCAACAAGCCAGGCGAACTCACCTTTCACGAGATGGGCATCATCAAGGAGCACCCCACCACCGCCTATCACATCCTGCAAGGCATATCTTTCCCCTGGCCGGTGGCCGAGGTGGTCTGGCAGCATCACGAACGGCTGGACGGCAGCGGCTATCCCCGCAACTTAAAGCACGACGCCATGCACCCCTGGTCCAACATCCTGGCGGTGTGCGACGTGGTGGAGGCCATGACCAGTCACCGGCCCTACCGGCCGGCGCGCACCATGCAGGAGGCCTTCAACGTGCTCAAGGAGGGGGCGGGCAACAAATTCGAGGTCCGGGTGGTGGCCGCGGCCATCCGCGCCCTGGGTCTGGACAACCGCCGCCTGATGGTGGTGGACGACGATCCCGGCGTACTGCAGGTGCTGACCACCTATTTGGAAAGAGAGGGTCTGCAAGTAAAGAGCTTTTCAGACCCAGCCGCCGCGGTGGAGGAGTTCCAGAGCGATCCCACCCCGGTGGTGCTCACCGACCTGAAGATGCCCGGCATCAGCGGCCTGGAGGTGCTCAAAACGGTAAAGGACCACAGCCCGGAGAGTGAGGTGATCGTCATCACCGGCCACGGCGACAAGGCCAGTGTGGTGTCGGCCATGCGCATGGGGGCCTCTGATTTTCTGGAAAAGCCGGTGAAAATGAGCGAGTTGGCCGACGCCGTGGAGCGCGCCCGGCGGCGCTTTGGCGGCGGCGTCCAGGTCGGGGATGCGATCAAGGCTGCCTGCGAGACCGCCTGGAGGCTTCGGGTGACTCCTAAGGAGGCTTCCCAGTGGATCGTTCCGGTGTCGACCTCGGCGGCGGAGCAGAT
>JANQFN010000155.1 GCA_028277825.1 Desulfarculaceae bacterium | reverse complement strand
AGGCGTAGCCAAAGCTACGTCGAGCTTGGAGCGCTGCCGGCAACACCGCCAGCGCTTGGCTGGCGCAGCCGGACGACCGGCCTTCGTGAAATATCCGGGCTAGCCCCGGGACAAAGCCAAAAAAAGGCGCCGGCCCTACAAGAGCCGGCGCCGATTTTTTGAAACCTGTCCCTATTTTTCAGCCAGGCCGCGGTCCGCTTCCAAGACCTTGTCGGCCATGGCCTCCTTCCGGGCGGCCATGCGCGCGGCCAGGGCCTCGTCTCCCAGGGCCAGGATCTGGCAGGCCAGGATGCCGGCGTTGTAGGCGCCGCCGCCGCCGATGGCCACGGTGGCCACCGGCACCCCGGGCGGCATCTGCACCGAGGCCAACAGCGCGTCCATTCCCTGCAGGGGCGAAGAGTCGATGGGCACCGCGATCACCGGCAAATCGCTCTGGGCGGCCATGGCCCCGGCCAGGTGCGCCGCCCAGCCGGCGCCGGCGATGATCACCTTTATGCCCCGGGCCGCGGCCGTAGAGGCGAACTCGGCGGCCTGTTCCGGGGTGCGGTGGGCGCTGAGCACCCGGGCCTCGTAGGGCACTCCCATGCTCTGAAGGGCCTCGCCGGCCTTGACCATCACGCTCTGGTCGTTGGGCGAGCCCATCACAATCCCCACCAGGGGTCCGCCGGCCTGCTCCCGGGCCAGGGCCCGGTGGCCGATGTCGCGCCGAAGATACATGCCCTCCCAGGAGATGCGCTCGCAGGCCTCATAGGCCCGCTCGATGGCCTCGCCCACGGTGTCGCCCAGGGCGGTGACCCCCAGCACGCGGCCGCCGGCGGTGACCAGAGTGTCGCCGTCCAGCTTGGTGCCGGCGTGGAACACCACCACGTCGTCCCTGCCCGCGGTGTTTTCCAGCCCGCTGATGGGCTTGCCGGTTTCATAGGCCTCGGGGTAGCCGCCGGAGGCCAAGACCACGCAGACCGTGGGCCGCTCCGACCACACCACTTCGGCCTCGTCCAGCCTGCCCTGGGCCATCTTCAAAAGGATGTCGGCCAGGTCACTCTCCAGGCGCATCAACAGGGGCTGGCACTCCGGGTCGCCGAAGCGCACGTTGAACTCCAACACCCCCAGTTCGCCGGCCTCGTCGATCATCAGCCCGGCGTAGAGGATGCCCTTGAAGGGATGACCCTCCTCGGCCATGCCCTTGATCATGGGCTCGATCACCTGCTCCATGACCTTGGCCTCGATTTCGGGCGTCACCACCGGGGCCGGCGAATAGGCGCCCATGCCGCCGGTGTTCAGGCCGGTGTCGCCCTCGCCGATGGCCTTGTGGTCCTGGGAGGAAGGCATGGCCACGATGTTCTCGCCGTCGGAAAAGACCAGGAAAGAGGCCTCCTCGCCGTCCAGCCACTCCTCGGCCACCAGCTTGTCGCCCGCCGCGCCAAAGGCGCGCTCCTCCATCACAGCCGCGCAGGCCGCCTCGGACTCCTCGGGATTTTCGCAAAGTAAGACGCCCTTGCCCGCGGCCAGGCCGTCGGCCTTGATCACCAGACGGCGGTGGGATTTTCTGACATAGTCCTTGGCCGCCTCGGGGTCGTCAAAGACCCGGTAGCCCGAGGTGGGCACCCCGAAGCGGGTCATGGCGTCCTTGGCAAAGCTCTTGGAGCCCTCCAATTGGGCGGCGTAAGCGCTGGGCCCGGCCACCAGGAGGCCGGCCTCCTCGAATATGTCGGTGATGCCCGCCACCAGGGGCGCTTCCGGCCCCACCACGGTGAGGTCGATGCCCGTCTCCAAGGCAAAGGCCTTGAGCCCCTCGATGTCGTCGGAGCCGATGTCCACGGTGACCGCGGCGCCGGCCATGCCCGGGTTGCCCGGGGCGCAGTACAGTTCCTCCACCTTGTCGCTCTGGGCCAGCTTCCAGACCAGGGCGTGTTCCCGCCCGCCGCTGCCGATGACCAATACCTTCATATGCCTTATACCCCTCTTTTACTGGGCCCGCCTAACACCGGGCGCTGGTTTGTCGATTATGGCTAGCCCTTTAGCTGGGCCTCCAGATAGTCGGCGATGGCACCGTCGTATTGGTTGGTCAGGCGGAAGGCCTTGGCCGCCAGCCGCCGCCGGGTGGCCTCTGAGACCGCGCCGCCTGAGTCCTTCATCTCCCCCAGCACCACCGCGTAGTCGGTAGGATCGGTGACCACGGTGACGTCGGCCTGGTTCTTGGCCGAGGCCCGGATCAGGCAGGGACCCCCGATGTCGATGTTCTCGATGGCGTCGGCAAAGGTGCAGCCCTCCTGGGCCACGGTGGCCTCAAAGGCGTAGAGGTTCACGCAGACCAGGTCGATGCTGGCGATGTGGTGCTCGGCCAATTGGGCCCGGTGTTTTTCGTCGTCGCGGCGGGCCAGTATGCCGCCGTGGATGCGCGGGTGCAGGGTCTTGACCCGGCCGTCGAGCATCTCCGGAAAGCCGGTGATCTCGGCCACGCCGGTGACCGGCACGCCGCCGTCCGCTATGGCCTTGGCGGTGCCGCCGGTGGAGATGATGGTCACCCCCAGCTCTGAGAGGGCCTGGGCGAAGTTCACCACCCCGGATTTATCGGTCACGCTGATCAGGGCGCGCATGATTTTTCGGTCCATGATTGTGCCTTTCGAAATTGGGTATTCACCCATATTTAACAAACCAGCCGCAACGGGGCAAGGGGCGGGCGGCCCGCATGTAAGCTGGCTCAAATGAGAACGGTTTCGTTTTGGGCCCTGGGGAACGGGGCGGGCGGTTTGAGGGTTGGGCGGGCGATTTTTGGCCCTTGACGAGGTGGAGGCGTTTTTGTGAGGTGGCTTCCTGTCCCGCTATACCGCCTTTGTAGGAGACTTCGGGCCATAAAGCAGCGGCGGGCCGACGTGCCCGCACGGTGTTTGGCACAGCACAACCAACTTGGAGGACAGGCGTGAGCTACATGAACATTTGGCCATACGTTATACCGTCCCGAGACAAGGGTATTTCCCTTTTACCTCCCTCGACCAACGATACTATCAAAATAGACCTATCCTATTTAGGCGACGGCAGGCTTAATTTCAGCAACATGTTGACCCAAATGGAAAGGGAGTATGGCAAGGAACTGGGGCAAAGGGTGGCCTTGCTCCCCAAAGCCTTGCAAGATCCTGAGGTCATGGAGCCCCTCAAGTCTCTCATCATTGAGCAAGCCATCTTGATTACCAAGAATATATTGACAATGTTCACTTTTCATCCACAAAGCCTCGGCGGACAGATGATACCTTGCCACATTCCTGTGAAGATGAAGGGCTCGGGAATGTTGGTTAGTATCTACGGCTGCCCGAGCAAAGGAGGTGTCTACGAATTGGACCGTTTGGTGAATGAGTTAGAAGACAGCTACCGTAAGGTGTTGGACCTAGATTCAGGCGAGGTCATCTTCAGTTCTTCCCAGCGAAGTGTGATACGCCAGAACGGAACCAAATGGATCGAGAATTTGAAGGAGCAGTATCGTAACCACCTAGCCGACAAGTTCAATTACAGTAAAGAGGAAGTGTATAGGTACAAAGAAATCAAAAGTTATAGTTTCAGGACTGGCTCAATCACCTTTGCTCAAGGCGTAGGGGTACATGGAACGTTTACTCTCTCAGGATACATTGCTATTAGAAACAACAAGCTCTCCATTAATGTGATGGGCGAGACTGCGTTGTTAATGACTAATGGAATCGTTGCCTGGAATGGAACAATTTCTTTACTTAAAAACGGAAATCCTGTTGCCAGCAAAAGTATTCAATGGACGAATGCAGGGATATGGCCTCATGAAAAATCAAAAAGAGTCCCTGTCGGAGCGGTTGGCTTTAATTTAGGCCCACCTAATCCCAAGGACAAATGGCAACTAAAATTTGACGTCGGCTACAACTATCAGACTGACGGCTCCTCCATCCCTTCTACGGTCCGCGCGGACAAAACCATCGCAGTCGATGCGGGTTGGGTCAAGTTCCCGGATGCGGTTTGGAAGATCAATCGCGAGTACGAGTGGTTAAACCCTCTTTAAACAAGAACGCTATTATAAACGTATTTCTCGATTGGTGAGTAAAGTTCTTGTGGGGCAGATATGCTGAACTAGGCCGAGGCTTGACCTAAATAGTTACTTCTTGTTAATCTGCTGACATATTTTATGGTTATTAAGGGGGGATTGCTGTGAGTTTTATGAGTCGCCTTATTATTTTATTTACTTTCTTATCCTTGTTCCTCGCTCACACCTCCCCCGCTCACTGCAAGCGAAAAACTCCTATGGAGAAAAAATGTGAGCAGGAATCCGAAAAGGGGAGTGTAAGATGTCTGGAATGGCGTGCTTTAATGATTCTTGCTTATTCACAAGGAAATGAAACTAAAATCAGAAAGGCCTTAGAATTATTGGAGAAGGCGCACACTATCGCTCCTCTTGATTTATCGATTTTGAATAACATAGCAATTTGTTATTTAAGAATGAAAGATTATAAAACTACCCTAAAATATTTGAATCAAGTTTTAAGAATAAAGCCCACTTTTGTTGAGGTAAAATTTTTCAAGTGTATGCTGGAGGAAAGGCTGGGT
>JANQFN010000143.1 GCA_028277825.1 Desulfarculaceae bacterium | reverse complement strand
TGGCCGGGACGGAGCCGGCTGGATGGCCGCTGGCCCTTTAGGGGGCTGGAGGAAAGTCCGAGCACCATAGGGCGGGGTGCTGGCTAACGGCCAGGGGGGGCAACCCCACGGAAAGTGCCACAGAGAACAGACCGCCTCCGTGAATTTCGCGGCGGCAAGGGTGAAACGGTGAGGTAAGAGCTCACCAGCTGGGGCGGCGACGCCCCAGGCTAGGCAAACCCCACCCGGTGCAAGACCAAATAGGGAAGCGTTTGAGGACGGCCCGTCCGAGCTTCCGGGTAGGTCGCTAGAGGCGCCGGGCAACCGGCGTCCCAGATGAATGGCCATCATCCGGCTTTTTAGGCTGGAAACAGAACTCGGCTTACAGGCCGACTCCGTCCCGGTTCTCTTTCATCTTGAGCGAGGTGGTTTTTGTCGCAACCCCCGGTGGCTATAGGTGCCCGTCTGCAGGACTTTCCCCAGATCACCACCCTGGGCCTCAGGCCCAACCTGGGCGACTACCCGCCCGAACACCAGGCCCTTATCCAGGCAGCCGGGGTAATCTACTACCCCACCGATGCCTTTGCCGCCCAGTTCGCGGCCCTGGGCAAGCGCATCTTCCCCTCCCTGGAGTGCCATTTGTTCGAGGGCGACAAGATCAAGCAGACCAACTTGTTCAACCTGGCCGGCCTGCCCCATCCCCGCACCCGGGTTTTCTACGGCAGACAACGCCGACAAATCCGAGACCACTTCCGCTTCCCCTTTATCGCCAAGACCCCGCGCGGCTCCTTCCGGGGACGGGGGGTGTTCTTGATTGAAGATCAGGCGGGGTTGGACGCCTACCTGGCCCACCACCCAGTGGCCTACATCCAGGAGCGGCTGCCCATTGAGCGCGATGTGCGTGTGGTGCTGATCGGCTTTGAGCCAGTGTGCGCCTACTGGCGCCTGGCCCCGGAGGGCGATTTTCGCAGCAATATCGCCCAGGGCGGCCAAGTCGACTTCAACAGCGTGCCTCCGGAGGCCGTGGACCTGGCCGTAAAGGCTGCCCGCGCGGGCAACCTGGACGAGGTGGGCATGGACGTGGCCATGGTGGAGGGCCGGCCTTTTTTGTTAGAATTCAACGTCAAATACGGCCGGCAAGGGCCCAGGCAAGCGGGCATTGATATCAAGCAGTTGCTGGTTGATAAGATCTTGGCAGGCGAATTGCCCCCAGAGGAGAGTTGATCATGAGCCGTTGGCAACAGATAAGGGTGCGCATCGAAGGCGTATACAAAAAGGGCTGGGAAAAGGATTTCCCCAACCTTTACCGGGTGCTCACCGGCCTGGACAACAGCCTGATGAACCAGGACCCGCCCCTGTTCGACCTGGTGCCATATCTGGTGCGCCTCAGCGAGGACAAGGACTTGGAAGCCGGCCTGGCCGACGCCCTGCACCGTCACGGCCCAAAGATCATCAGCCTGCACCGCCAGATCACCGAGGCCATCGGTGGCTGGAAACTGGGTGATGCTGAAAAACTGCTCTACGAACTGGAAGACAACTTCGTGGAGTTGGAAAAAGAGTTTGCTTAGATGGATTATTGGGGGAGGACTTTTTTGAAAAAAAGTCCTCCCCCAAACCCCCTCCTAAAAAACTTTATGGGAAATGCATGTGCCGAAGCGGCACATGCATTTCCGGACAATTCAAAGAGAATTACCGCGAACCGCTTTTCAAGTTTTTCACCAAAATAATTTGCGAATCGAAAGGTCGCCTTTGGCGAACCGAGATTCGCAAATTATTTATGAAAGTTCTTTGAAAGGGGGTTCGGGGGCACCCATTCGGGTGTTTCGTATCTGCCCCTCGCTTGTTTGGCTAATCCTGCTTAAAAGTCGCAAGGCCTGCTAACTGAAGTGCCGCATGGCACTTTCTTTCAAGAAAGTTCCCCCCGGCAAAAGACTCTAAAAACCCCAGGAGATGCCGAACTGGATTTGGTTGCTGGTCACACCGCTGTTGGCCTCATCCAAGCCAGCGTTGGAGATGTGTCTGAGCCGGTAGCCCAGCTCCAGGCTGAGGTTATTCTGCAGGGGCATGCGCAGGCCGGCGCCGCCGTAGGATAGGAAGTTGAAGTTGGTGCCCAACTCGGGAATGTCCAGGCTGTTGTAAGAGGGCCCGATGCCGCCCTCGATGTAGGGCTGCAGCAAGGCCTTGCCAAAATACATGCGCAGGGCCGGGATCAGGGCCACTTCGGTGCCGTCGGCATAATCCCAAAAGGCGCCCACCTGGCCCTCCAGGCGGAAATCGATGCGGATGGTCTCCTCCACCAAAGGCGCGGCCACAGAGAGCATGCCTCCGGCCTCGTAAAGGTCGCCGTTGTCTATGTCATTGGAGGCGTTGCCAAAGGCGGTGAATCCCATCTCCGTGAAGAACTCGGCGCGGGCCGTAAAGGGGGCGGTACTCAACAGGGTCAGGGCCACGGCGAGAATCAAAAGAGTGCGAAATATGCGAGACATGATCATCTCCCAGTTGCCATTGCCTTTTGCGGTTTCAAGTCGCAAGCCGCGGGCAGACCGGCCAAGGACCGGGCTGAGGCCACGGCATCATAAATGGCCAAACGCAGCAATTGCGCGGCCATCATGCCTAAACCATTGATATCAGCTTCAACTTTGCCGGAGCCTAGCACACAGACCAGGTCTCCGTCAAAGGTGGTGTGGCAGGGTTTGATAGAGCGCACCAGGCCGTGATGGGCCAAGGCAGCCACTTTGCTGGCCTGGTTTTTGTCCAAACGGGCGTTGGTGACCACCACGGCCAAAGTGGTGTTGTGGCTGGCATGCCCGGGCTGCCGGGTGTTGCCGGGTGTTGCCGGCCAAAAACCAGGCCTCGGTGTCTGCAAAGTCGCTGGCCTCGGGCGCGGTGCGGGCGCCGGCGATAATGCGGCCTGATTCGTCGACGACATCGCCAAAGGCGTTGACCACGGCCATGACTCCCATCTGCAGCTCGCCCAGGCTGAGCGAGGCCCCGCCCAGGCCGCCCTTGGTGGCCTGGGCCAGACCGTGCAGCTTGCCGATGGTGGCGCCGCAGCCCGCTCCCACGTTGCCCCGGGCCATGGCACCGGAAGTGGCAGCCTGGCAGGCGGCGCGGCCCATGTCCGGGCCGGGCCGGGTCTTGCCACCAGTGATGGGCAGGTCGAATATCACCGCCGTGGGCAGGATGGGGATTTTGCTTACGCCCATGTCCAGACCGATGCCTTGTCCCTCCAGGCAGGCCACGGCGCCGTCGGCGGCGGCCAGTCCAAAAGACGAGCCACCGGTGAACATCACGCCGTGCACCAGGGGCACCATGTGCCAGGGCTTGAGGCCGTCCATCTGGCGGGTGCCAGGTGCTGAGCCAGCCAAATGCACTCCTCCCACCGCGCCCTCTGGATAGAGAACCACACTGCAGCCGGTGGGCCCGCTCTGGTCCTGGGCGTGCCCCACCAAAAAGCCTGCCACCTCGGCCGGGGAACCCCGGCGATTAATCTGCATATCACTCATCGTATGTTGCCTTTAATTCAGCCTTGATACTGCACCCAAAGAGGTATTTGTGTCAAGTGCGTGATTTATTGCGCTAGGTTTGACTTTGGGGGAATAATAACGTAACAGTTATCTCCGGTTGTAAAGTTGAACCCGTAATTCAAAAGGAAGCCCAAACCTCATGAGCGAGGCCCGCCTCGAGGAAAATCCTCAGAACATAACCCAGGCCGAAATGGTGGTGGCCATCCCCTCCTATCGGGAGGCGGAATTGATCGCCTATCCCACCAGCCAAGCCGCCCAAGGGCTCAAGCGCTATTTCGGCGATAAGAGCTCGGTGATCATCAACTGCGACAACAACTCCGACGACGGCACCAAAGAGGCCTTTTTCGCAGCGGAAACCGACGGCGTGCCCCAGATGTACATCTCCACGCCCCCCGGCGTGCGGGGCAAGGGCAACAACTTCAACAACCTTTTTAAAAAGGTGGTGGAGTTGGGCGTCGATTCGGTGGTGGTGGTGGACGCGGATTTGAAGTCCATCACGCCGCAATGGATCAGGCACCTGGGCGAGCCGCTGTTCAACGAGTTCGGCTACGTGGCGCCCTTGTACGTACGGCACAAGTACGACGGCACCATCACCAACTCCATCGCCTATCCCATGACCCGGGCCCTGTACGGCCGGCGGGTGCGCCAGCCCATCGGCGGCGACTTCGGTTTTTCCGGAGAGTTGGCCCGAATCTATCTGGCCAGCCCCACCTGGACCGAGGCCACCAGCCAGTTTGGCATCGACGTCTGGATGACCACCCTGGCCATGAACAACAACGTGCCCATCTGCCAGGCTTTCATGGGCCGGCCCAAGATCCACAAGCCCAAAGACCCGGGCGAGGACCTGGGCCCCATGTTCAGCCAAGTGGTGGGCACCATCTTCGACCTGATGGTGCACAGCGCCGGGTATTGGATGCGGGTGAAATGGTCCAAGCCCACCTCCATCTACGGCTTCGGCCTGGGCGAGGTGGAGATGCCGCCGCCGGTCAAGGTGAGCGAGGACAAACTGGCCGCCAACTTCCGCAAAGGTTTTGAAGAGTACTACGAGACCTGGCGCAGCATCCTCACCCCGGACATCATGAACAAGGTGGATGAGATCTCCGAACTGCCCGAGGATATGTTCGATTTCCCCACCCAGACCTGGGCCAAGCTGCTATTCGATTTCGCGGTGGCCTATAATAGGAAAGAGATGGACAGCGATAAGCTTCTGGCCTCGCTGATCCCGCTTTACTTCGGCAAGACCCTGTCGTTCGTGCGCAAGACCGAACGCATGAGCGTGCAAACCGCCGAGGAATTCATCGAGAATGAATGCATGGTCTTCGAGGAAACCAAACCCTATCTCTTGGAGCACTGGGTGGCTTAGCCGAAACCGAAAACCCTGTTGCACCAGGGCTTACATAGAGGTGAAAACATGGCCAAGATTCTCATAGTGGATGATGAAGAACACATTCGCTTCCTCTACTCGGAAGAACTCAGCGAGGAGGGCTACGAGGTGATCACCGCTGACAGCGGTTATCAACTCCTGGAACGCATTGCAGAGGAAAAGCCGGACCTGATCGTCTTGGACATCAAGATGGTGGACTACAACGGCCTGGACCTGTTGCAGGACATCCGCAACAAGTACTACGACCTGCCGGTGATCCTCTGCACCGCCTATGACACCTTCAAGGAGGACATGAAGTCCATTGCGGCCGATTTTTACGTGATCAAGTCCTTTGACCTGACCGAACTCAAGAACAAGATCAAGATGGCCCTGGACACGGCGGTGCCCCAGGGCTAAGCGCCCGGCGGCCAAACCTAAGGAACCATTTTCGTACCTGCCGGCTACATATAGCCTGTACGCTTTGGCCTGACCCCGAAGGAAGGCCCGGCCGGTTTCATGGCTGGGCCTTGAGCAGGCCCCGCCGCCCTCTCCGCCCTTAAACCATATTCGGATTTACCCTTTGGTCCAGATCCGACGTTTTTGCCGCGAAGGCAGTCCCTAACCCGCATATTTCATGAAGGCCGTGTGTCCGGCTGCGCCAGCCACCGGCATACGGTGTTGCTGGCTGCGCTTGGGCCTCGACGTAGCTTTAGCTACGCCTGCGGCCCTCGCTTGCCA
>JANQFN010000129.1 GCA_028277825.1 Desulfarculaceae bacterium | reverse complement strand
TCATCGTCCGCTTGTCCGAGCTGTGTTCCTCTCCGGGCCGGGGCCTGCGGTGCCGGCACTAGGCACAGACGGAAACATCAAGTTAATAGCTTTTTGCCGGGCGGGTGGCTCCAGTGCGTTTATAATTGAAGCCAAATCCCCTTGCGCGGCCCAGGAGGTTGGCCGCAGGCTGTTATTGCGAGGTTGCGCTTATGGATATCGTGGGCGGAGACTGGCTCAGCACCGATCCGGTGGTGTCGCCGGACGAACTCATACAGGCGGTGGACCAGGCGGAATCGGTGACAGAACTGGCGGCGGTGCGGCCCCTGGCCGACCGCATCCTGGAAAAGCGGCTGGCCGAAGGACGCTCGGCCAAGCGCATGACCCGCCTGGTCACCGACTTCAACGACCGGCTCACCCTCAAGCTGCTGCTGATCACCCTGGCCGAGATCGAGGCCAGCGGGGGCGGCCGGCCGCCGACGCCGTTCACCTGGATATCCCTGGGCAGCGAAGGCCGCCTGGAGCAAACGCTGAGGACCGACCAGGACAACGCCCTGGCCTACGGCGAAGTGGCGCCCTCGGAGGAAGAAGCGGTCAAGGCCTGGTTCCTGGGCTTTGCCCAGCAGGTGGTAGAGGGCCTGGTGCTTTGCGGCTTTCCCCGCTGCCCCGGCGACATCATGGCCTCCAATCCCAAATGGTGCCAGTCCGAGGAGGCCTGGCTGGAGACCTTCCGCGGCTGGGTGGCTGATCCCAACCCCCACACCCTGCGCATGGCCAGCATCTTTTTCGACTTCCGGCCGCTGTACCAGGATCACCCCTTTTTGGAGCGGCTGCGTGACGAACTGGATGATGCCATCAAGGCCAGTCCCCTCTTCCTGCGCTTCATGACCAAAAACGCCCTGGAGAACGTACCGCCCCTGAGCATCCTGAGGCAGTTCGTGGTGGAAAAGGACGGTGAGCACCGGGGCAAGCTGAATTTAAAGATCAGGGGCCTGACCCCGGTGGTGGACGCAGCCCGGGTGCTGGCCCTGGACCTGGGCATCCGGGCCACCAACACCCTGGATCGTCTGGAGGAGGGCGCCGGGCGCGAGGTGCTGGGCAGCCGCTTCACCCACGACCTGCGCGAGGCCTACAGCTATTTGACCCTGATCAGGATCGCCCTGCACTTAGACGCCCGGGCCGAGGGCCGCCCGCCGGACAACTACCTGGACCCGGAAGAGTTGAGCAATTTCCGGCGCATGATGCTCAAGGAGAGCTTCATCCTGATCAACCGTCTGCAGGACACCCTCAAGTTCCGCTATCAGACCCAGTTCATCATGGAGGTGTGAGGCGTGCAACTGGCCGTGGCCCGCATGCGCAATCGCCTGCTGCGCCGAAAGCTCAATGAGGCGGAATTGGATCCCGTGGCCCTGGCCAACCTGTCGGCCCTGGATCACTTGCGCAACTCCACCCCGGTCTATGCCCATCGCTTCGTGGTGGTGGACCTGGAGACCACCGGCCTGGACCTGGCCCGGGACCAGGTAGTGAGCCTGGGCGCGGTGGCGGTGATCGGGGGAGAGGTGCGCATGGATGACATCTTCTACGAGCTGGTCAACCCCACTTGCGCCATCTCCGAAGAATCCATCGCCGTGCACGGCATCCTGCCCGAACTGGTGCAAGACGCCCGCTGCTTCGAAGACGTGTTCGCCGATTTCCTGGCCTACCTGGGACAGGATGTTCTGATCGCCCACCACGCCCGCTTTGACCTGCACTTCTTGAACCAAGCCATGAACCGGGCCCACGGCTTTGACCTGCAAAACCTGGTGCTGGATACCGAGCTGCTCTGCCGCGAGGCCAAGGTGCAGCCCGCACCACTGCCCTTCACCCCGCACATGCCCCTGACCGGGCTCACCCTGGACAAGCTTGCCCAGGACTTCGGGGTCAGGCTGGGGGACCGGCACACCGCCATCGGCGACGCCCGGGCCACGGCCCACATCTTTTTGCAGTGCCTGGAGCAAAACTACGGGGGCAAGTCCTGCAAACTGGGCAAGCTGCTCTGGTCGGCGGGTATTTTTTAGGCATTAATGAACAACCCCGCCGCAAGCAGCGGGGTATCAAGAGGAAGATTTCAATTTTATAACGCGGCAAGCCGCGGGGAATGAACCCCTGTATGGGGGTTCAAAACTGCATCAACGGTTGTTTCGGGCCCGGAGACTGTGGCAGGATTTGGCCAACGGCCACAGGCGCCGGAACGGCCCGTTGGTGTGAAACCAATTTTACCGCGGGCGGCCATCATTGCCGGAGCCGGCACGCCGGGGAGGACTTCGCCATGTACGAAGAGTTGATCAAGGAGCAGTTCGAGGCCATCTTCAACTCTTCCTTCGACGGCATCTGGATATGCGACGGCGAGGGCCGGGTGTTGCGTTGCAACGCCGCCGCCGAGCGCATGAACGGCATAAACGCCGACGACTACATCGGACGCAAGGTCAACGCCCTGGAGGACCGGGGCATCATAGACCGGGCGGTGAGCCTGGAGGTGATCCGGCAGCAGCGGCAGGTCTCCATGATGCAGCGGGTGCTGACCACCGGCAAGAAGCTGTTGGTCACCGGCAGCCCCATCTTCGACGCCGAGGGCAAGGTGGTGCTGGTGGTCACCAATGACCGGGACATCACCGAGCTGGACAATCTGCGCCACCAGCTTTTGGACAACGAGGCCCGGGCCCAGCGTTTTGAGAGCGAGCTTTTAAAGCGGGACCTGGAGAAGCTGGTTGCTGATGAGGTAGTGGGCAACTCCCCCTTGATCCGCAACGTCATGGAGGCGGCCACCCACGTGGCGCCTTTCAAGACCACGGTGCTGATCACCGGCCAGTCAGGCACCGGCAAGGGGCTGCTGGCCCACGCGGTGCACAACCTCTCCGGCCGCCGGGACAAGACCTTCACCCGTATTGACTGCGGGGCCATTCCGCCGCCGCTTTTCGAATCCGAACTGTTCGGCTATGAGCGCGGGGCCTTCACCGGCGCCAAAACCAGCGGCAAGATCGGTCTGTTCGAGATGGCCCAGGAGGGCACCCTGTTCCTGGACGAGATCGCCCTGGTGCCTCTTGAGGTGCAGCACAAACTGCTCCGGTTTTTGGAAAAGGGCGACATGATCCGGGTGGGGGGCGGTGAGGCCATCGAGGTGGACGCCCGCTTGATCACCGCCACCAACGTGGATTTGGAGGCCGAGGTGACCGCGGGCCGTTTCCGCGAGGACCTCTATTACCGCATCAACGTGGTGCCGCTGCACATGCCCCCTTTGAAGGAGCGTAGCGAGGACATCCCGCTGTTGGTCAATCATTTCCTAAAGCGCTTCAACGGAAAACACGGCAACAGCAAAGAAATAAGCGCACCGGTGCTGGAGGCGATGATGGACTACGACTGGCCGGGCAATGTGCGCGAACTGGAGAACTTGGTGGAGCGCCTGGTGGTGATGAGCCGGGACCACGCCATCGAACTGGTGGACCTGCCGGGCAAGATGATGCAGCGCGGCGGTACCCTGGATGCCGCCTCTCAACTGGGACAGGGCAGGGACCTCAAAAGCGCGGTCAGGGAATTCGAGCAGGCCTTGATCGCCTCGGCGCTCAAAAAGTTCGGCACCCAGGCCAAGGCGGCCGAGGCCCTGGGGGTGAGCCAGGCCACCGTGGCCCGCAAAAGATCCAAGCGGCCCGTGATTCAACATTGAATTATTTATGCAAAATTAATTATTAAATCATAACTATTTAATTTACAAATCTAATCACAATCACATTATCTCAACTGAAAACAATTATTATTCATTATTGAATAATTGTGCCCTTGTCCCCTCTGTCCAAAAGGCACTGTATGAGGCCTGCAACTCCCTTTTTTAGCAACACTTTTTCACAAAGTAAGAAAAGCCGGCCCAGTTGGCAAGGTTTTCGCTTAACAACTGCACGATGTTTAGGGTGGCCGCCGGCGTACCAGGGTGGCCGGCCGGCGGTTTCAACCAGGTCGACGCATCTGGAGCTGGACTTGTTGCCGGGGGTGGTTGTGCAAAAGCCGGGTACCAGGGATTCCCAAAACGACAGCTTGGAAGCCTACCTGCAGCATCTGAATTCATCGGCGGCCTATCTGGTGCTCTCTGGCGGCCGCAGCAAGGACCACGCCAAATTAAAAAGGCTTATTCTGGCGCAAGGACTGACTATTTTGGACGAGCGTACCTTCGGAGCAAACACCGAAGGTGATGCGGAGGAAGCCGGCGACTATCTGCTCAAACTGCAACCCTGCTCGGTGCGTGAGTTGATCCTGGAGCTGAGCGCCCAGGGCATCCAGGGGACCTTCAAGGGCTACGGCGGCAAAGCCTAGGACCGGGCGCCGCCGACAATAAGGGCCGCCTGCAGGGGATCTCTCCAGGCCGGCAAAAAGGCCACCGCGGGAATGAGGCATGATCGACTTCAGTCAATACGACGAGACCAAGCCGCTTGAGATGCACAACCTGCAGTTCGACATCGCGGTGGAGCATTTGGAGGTCGAGGACTGGATTCTGGACAAGATCAAGACCCCCCGCCGCGAGTTCTCGGTCCGTTTTCCCCTACGCTTTGACGATGGCCACACGGTGTTGCTCTCGGGCTACCGGGTGCAGCACAACACCTTGCGCGGCCCGGCCAAGGGCGGCATCCGCTACCACCCTCAGGTGGACCTGGACGAGGTGCGCGCCCTGGCCGGCTGGATGACCTGGAAGTGCGCGGTGGTGGACATCCCCTTCGGCGGCGGCAAGGGTGGGGTCACCTGCGACCCGGCCACCATGTCTTCGGCTGAACTGGAGCGCCTCACCCGGCGCTACATCTGGGAGATATCGCCCATCATCGGGCCGGAAAAGGACATCCCCGCCCCGGATGTGAACACCAACCCCCAGGTGATGGCCTGGATCGTGGACACCTACAGCGTGTTCAAGGGCTACACCTGCAACAGCGTGGTCACCGGCAAGCCCCCGGCCATCGGCGGTTCGGCCGGCCGGCTCAAGGCCACCTCCCGCGGCTGCGTCTACGTGTTGGAAGAGGCCGCCCGGGAAATGGGCCTGGATTTGAACTCGGCCCGGGCGGTGGTGCAGGGTTTTGGCAACGTGGGCTATCACGCCGCCGAGCTTTTGCACGAAATGGGGGTCAAGGTGGTGGCGGTGTCCGACGTGGACGGCGGGGTGTTCAACCCGGCCGGCCTGGACCCGGCGGCGGTGCAGGCCCATGTCGCCGGCGGGGGCAGCCTGCCCGAATACCCCCAGGGCGAGGCGCTCACCAACGCCGAGCTGTTGGAGCTGGACTGCGAGGTGCTGGTGCCCGCCGCCCTGGAGGGCCAGATCAACCTTGCCAACGCCGACAACATCAAGGCCCAGGTGGTGGTGGAGGGCGCCAACGGACCCACCAGCCCCCAGGCCGATCAGATCTTCTACGACAAGGGCATCTTCGTGGTCCCCGACATCCTGGCCAACGCCGGCGGGGTCACGGTTTCCTATTTCGAATGGGTACAAAATCTACAGAAGCTGTTTTGGACCGAGAGCGACGTAAACCAGCAACTCAAGCACATCATGGCCAAGGCCTTTGGCGAGGTGTTCGCCATCCACCAGAAAGAAAAGGTGAATATGCGCACCGCCGCCTACATGCTGGCCATCGGCCGGGTGGCCGAGGCCAAGCAGCTCAGGGGCGTCTTCCCCTAGCCATGGACGGGTGGTTGTTTCAACGGGAGAGGAAATAAATGAGCAGCAAGACTAATAAAGAACTGGTTGCCTTAAGAGAACAGCACATACCGCCGGGTCCCTTCAACGTGCACCCCATCTTCGCGGCCAGCGCCACCGGCGCCACCATCACCGACGTGGAAGGCAGGACTTATCTGGATTTCACCGGCGGCATCGGGGTTATGAACGTGGGCCACAGTTCTGAAAAAATCGTGGCCGCGCTCAAGGACCAGGCCGACAAATTCACCCACACCTGCTTCCATGTGGTGCAGTACGAGCCCTACGTGGAGTTGGCCGGCCGGCTCAACGAATTGGCCCCCGGCGACTTTGCCAAAAAGAGCTATTTGGTCAACTCCGGGGCCGAGGCGGTGGAAAACGCAATCAAGGTGGCGCGCTACGCCAGCGGCCGCCAGGGGATCATCACCTTTGACAACGCCTTCCACGGCCGCACCTATATGGCCATGACTCTGACCAGCAAGGTCAAGCCCTACAAGTTCGGCTTCGGCCCCTTCTGCCCCGAGGTCTACCGGGCCCACTTCGCCTACTGTTACCGCTGTCCCTTTGGCCTGGAGTACCCCTCCTGCTCGGTGCACTGCGCCGATTATTTGGAGGAGTTTTTCATCGATAACGTGGCCGGCGAGTCGGTGGCGGGTTTGATCGCCGAGCCGGTGCAGGGCGAAGGCGGCTTCATCGTGCCCCCGCCGGAGTACTTCCCCAAGGTAAAGGCCATCTGCGAAAAGTACGGCATCAACTTCATCATGGACGAGGTGCAGTCGGGCATGGGGCGCACCGGCAAGATGTTCGCCTGCGAACACTGGGGCCTGGAGCCGGACATCATCACCAGCGCCAAGTCCCTGGCCGCGGGCCTGCCCCTGGGGGCGGTGATCGGCCGCGCCGAGCTGTTGGACGCGGTGCACGTGGGCGGCCTGGGCGGCACCTACGGCGGCAACCCCATGTCCTGCCGGGCGGCCCTGGCCGTACTGGACGAGCTAGAGGACGGGCTGTTGGTGATGGCCAACCAACTGGCCGCCAAGCTGGATGAGCGCTACACGGCCCTGGCTGAGAAGTACGAGATCATCGGCGAGGTGCGCGGCCTGGGGCCCATGAAGGCTATGGAGCTGGTGACCGACCGCGAAACCAAGGAGCCGGCCACCGAGCAGGCCAAGGCCATCGTGGCCAGTGCCCTGGACAAGGGGCTGTTGCTCTTGTCCTGCGGCAACTTCGGCAACGTTATCCGGACCCTGATGCCCCTGGTGATCAGCGACGAGGAGCTGGATAAGGGCTTTGCCATTTTGGAGGAGTGTCTGGCCGCGGCCTGAGGCCGGGCGGCGCGCGCGAAATCAACACCACCGAGGGAGGTCAAGGTGGCCAAATACAGAGTTGCGGTAGATACCGGAGGCACGTTCACCGACGTATTCATATTCGAAGAGGATTCCGGCGAGGTCATTGTGCAAAAGGTGCCTTCCACGCCGTCCAACCCCTCCGAGGCCATCGTGGCGGGCATGGCCAAGGCCGAGGTGCCCATGGACCAGGTGCAGTTGTTCAGCCACGGGACCACCGTGGGCACCAACGCCCTGATCACCCGCAACCTGCCCCCCACCGGCATGGTCAACACCAAGGGCTTTAGGGACGTCATCGAGATCCGGCGCTCCACCAAGCCCGACCTCTGGGACCACTACAAGGACGTGGCCCCGCCCCATGTGCCCCGCCGCCACCGCCTGGAGGTGACCGAGCGCATGGACTATGCCGGCGAGGCGGTCACTCCCCTGGACGAGGCCGAGGCCCGGCAGGTGGCCGAGGTGTTCAAACAGCGCGGCATGGCCGCAGTGGCCATCTGCTTCATGAACTCCTACATGAACGGGGCCCATGAAGAGCGCATGAAGGAGATCATCTCGGAGGTGATGCCCGGGGCTTATGTCTGCACCTCCAGCGAGCTTCTGCCCGACATCTTCGAGCACGAGCGCTTCTCCACCTGCGTGGTCAACGCGGTGCTGGGCCCGGTGGTCAGCGACTACCTGCAGGACCTGGTGGGCAAGCTCAAGGACCTGGGCTATGCCGGCGACATCCTGGTGCTGCATTCCGGCGGCGGGGTGATGAAGGCCGAGACCGTGACCAGCTACGCCAGCCGCATCGCCTCCTCGGGCATCGCCGCCGGGGCCATCGCCATGAACCAAACCGCCCAGCTCTGCGGCTTTGAAAACGCCATGGGCCTGGACATGGGCGGCACCAGCACCGACATCTCCCTGACCTACGGCGGTGAGCTGCGCATGGCCAACGAGTGGCAGGTGGAGTTCGGCTACCCCATCATGTACCCCTCCATCGAGGTGATCACCATCGGCGCCGGCGGCGGCTCCATCGCCTGGGTGGACCCGGGCGGGTCCTTACGCAACGGACCCCAGAGTGCCGGGGCAGATCCCGGCCCGGCCTGCTACCAGACCGGGGGTACCGAGCCCACCAACACCGACGCCAACCTGGTCCTGGGCCGCCTGAACACCAACCTGTTGGAAGGCGGCATGCAGATCAGCAAGGAAGCGGCCGAGGCGGCGGTGCAGAAGATCGCCGACCAGTACGGCATGAGCCTGGTGGAGGCGGCCCATTCCATCATCAAGGTGGCCGAGGCCAACATGTGCGACGCCCTCCGACTGATCTCGGTGCAGCGCGGTTACGACCCGCGGGACTTCGCCCTGGTGGGCTTCGGCGGGGCCGGGCCCCTGCACGCGGCCTATCTGGCCCGCGAACTGGAGATCCCCACCGTGATCATTCCCCGCTACCCCGGGGTGCACGCCGCCCTGGGCTGTTTGTTGGTGGACGTGCGCCACGATCTGCAAAGGACCTATTTGGCCACCTCGGCCGGGACCGATATCGCCGAAATCGAGTCCATCTTCCAGGACCTGGAAACCGAGGCCACCGAGCTTCTGGCCGAGGAAGGCATGACCGGCGACGACGTGGAGCTGATCCGCCTGATGGACATCCGCTACATCGGCCAGTGGCGCCAGCTTTCGGTCAAGGTGCCCAAGCCCATCACCACCCTGGACGACGCCCTGGCCGTGTTCCACGCCGAGCACGAGCGCCAGTTCTCCTGGTCCAACCCGGACCAGGTGGTGGAGATTTACGGCCTCAGGGTGACCGCCATCGGCAAGGTGCCCATGCCTTCCATTCAAACCGGCACCGCCGGGGAAGGAGCGCCCGAGCCCAAGGAGGTGCGCTCGGTGTTTTCCGAGAGCGAAGGCGACTTCGTGGAGACCCCGGTGTACCGCCGCCGCGACCTGGCGGCTGGCACCGAACTGGCCGGCCCGGCCATCGTGGAGCAGTTGGACACCACCACGGTGATCCCGGTGGGGGTGGGGGCCAGAGTGGATGAGTATCTGAACATCATCATGGACATCTCCGGGTAAGGGGGCATAAGCAAATGAATAACAAAGAGCTTGATCCCGTAACCTTCGAGGTTTTGAAAAACGCCTTCGGCAACCTGGTGGACCAGATGTCCGAGCAGGTGCTGAGGACCTGTTATTCCTTCGTGATCTACTGCCGCGATTTCTCCTCCGCCCTGTGTGACGCCAACGGTGACACCATCATGCAGGGCAGCCAGGACATCGCGGTGCACGTGGGCACCCTGCACCTGACCTGCAAGGCGATCCTCAGGGCCTTTGGCGACGACATCCACGAGGACGACATCTTCATCTTCAACGATCCCTATGAGGGCGGCACCCACTTCTGCGACGTGCGGGTGGTAAAGCCGGTGTTTCATGAGGGCGAGATCGTGGCCTTCACCCTGTCCAACGGCCACTGGGCCGACGTGGGCGGCAAGGTGCCCGGCTCCTTTGACATCACCGCCCGCGAGCATTACGGCGAAGGCACCCGCATCACCCCCATCCGCATCTGGGACCAAGGTCGCTATTTGGGCGACGTGGCCGACTGCCTGGTGGCCAACATGCGCGGCACCGAGGACCGCTTGGGCGATCTCAGGGCCCAGGCCGAGGCCTGCAAGGTGGGCGAGCGCGAGTTCTTGCGCCTCATCGAGAAATACGGGGTGGACACGGTGCTGGCCGCGGCGCGCGAGTGCCAGGACTATGTGGAGCGCATCGCGCGCAGCCGCATCGCCGAGATCCCCGACGGCGAGTGGGAGACGGTGGACTTCATCGACCAGGACCCGGACCAGGAAGAGGGCCTGATCCCCATCAAGGTCAAGATGACCATCAAGGGCGACCAAGTGCACTATGACCTCACCGGCTCCAACCCCATCGTGGGCTGTTTTTTAAATTCGGCCTTCCCCGCCACCCTGTCCTCCCTGGTGGCCGGCTCCAAGGCCTTCTTCCCCGACATACCGCTGAACGCCGGCTTCTTCCGGGTCTTCGACGTGACCGTGCCCGAGGGCTGCGTGGCCAACGCGCCCTGGCCGGTGGCGGTGACCGGCTTCTGCTCCGGGGTCTATGAAAAGGCCCAGGCGGCGGTGATCGAGCTCTGGTCGGAGTTGATGCCCCAGCGCGCCCTGGGCTGCGCCTTCAACCTGGAGTATTTACTCATCGGCGGCTGGGACCGCCGGCCGGGCTTTGACTCCTTTTTCATGTGGTACGACTGGATGGCCGGCGGCCACGGCGGCCGCTCGTCCAAGGACGGCTCCAACGGCACCGCTGCAGTGTTCGGCCTGGGGCTGTCCATTCAGCCCTGCGAGGGCCAGGAGCGCCTCACCCCGGTCTTAACCGCCGAGCACAGTATCCTGATGGACTCGGCCGGACCGGGCAAGTTCCGCGGCGGCTGCGGCCTCACCAAGGGCGGGACGGTGATGTCCTGCGACGGTTCGGTGATGTCCTACTGCTGCGACCGGGCCCGCTCCATCGCCTTCGGCATCTGGGGCGGCCTGCCCTCCATCCCCCAGGGACTGTGGAAAAACAAGGGCAAAGAGGACGAGGCCTTTTTGGGCGCCATCTTCTCCGGGGTGCCGGTGGAGGCCGGCGACACTTTCACCCGGCCCTCGGCCGGCGGCGGCGGCCTGGGCGATCCCCTGGAGCGGGACCCGGAGATGGTGCTGGAAGACGTGATCGACGGTTACGTTTCGATCGAGCGGGCCAAGAAGGACTACGGGGTGGTGGTGATCGAAAACGACCCGGTGATGCTGGATTATGAGATCGACACCGAGGCCACCGACAAAGAGCGCGCCTACATCCGCGAGAACCGGGTGGCCTGGATGCGCTCGGACCCCAAGGAGGTGCAGCAGATGCTGGCCAACGGCGAGATCGACGAGATGGACGTGGTGCGCCGCTACGGGGTGGTCATGGATTGGGGCCAAAAGACCGTGTTGCCCAAGTCCACTGCGCAATTTAGGGAGATGCTGGAAAAACGAACCATCTCCCACTGGAGCTAATGTAGGTTTTATGAAAACCGACACGCCATGCCGCGACCCGGCGGCCAGATGCCGGGACGGGCCGCCTGCCCCGGATATAAGGCCGGGCCCGGGCGCATACGCCACGTGGCGGTTGCGTCTGGGCAGGAGTCGCGAACCTTAGCGCGAAGCGGCCGCTGGCCGCACAGGTGAAGTAAAACGACCATTGATAAGCATAAGGGGTGTCTTCATTAAAACCTTGGCTTGAGGGAGCGAAGCTATGAAAGGTTTAAGTCCCGTTGTTGCGATTATAGCCGCATTCGTGGCTATCATCGTACCGGTGATAGTGGCTGTTATCGCCAGGAAATGGAAGTTGATCAAAACTTCCGAAGACTACCTGGTGGCCGGCCGCAGGGCTCACTGGGCGCTGGTTACAGCCTCGGTGACCTCGATGTACATTTGGGGGTCTTCGGTCATGGGTTCGGCCGAAGGCGCGGTGAACAACGGAATCTCCGGCGTATGGATCTATCCCATGTACGCCGTGGGTCTGTGGGTGTTCGGCATCTGGGCCTCCAAGCTCAGAGAGGTCTTTCCCTACGCCATCTCCTACACCGAGTATTTCCGTCACCGCTTCAATCCGGCGCTGCACATCCTGGTGATCATCTTCGCCATCGCCACCACCTTCTCCGGCGCCTGGATCCAGGGCCTGGCCGCGGGCCACGTCATGGTGGGCCTCACCGGAGGGGCGGTGCCCTACTGGGTAGGTGTGGCCTTCCTGGGTGTGGCGGTGCTGATCTTCACGGTGGTGGCCGGGCTGTGGGGCAGCCTGATCTCCACCTGGATCTTCACTTTGATCGCCATGCCCATCTGCGCCATCGTCGGCGTGGCTACCTGGGTGGCCGTGGGCGGCCCCACGCCCATCATGGAAACCGCCGGGCAACTGTTGCAAGGCGGCAAACTGGCTCCGGAGATGTTCGAGATCTTCCGTCCCAGCGCCCTGATCAACTACCTGATCCCGGTCTTGGCCTGGGCCCTGTTCTCGCTGCCCATGCAGCAGGACTACTGGCAGACCGCTTTCGCCATCCGGGAGCCCAAGGACGTGGGCCGCGCCTTTAGGCACGCGGGCAACTGGTGGTTCTTCATGCCCTTCCTGTCGGCCACTCTGGGTTTTGCCGCCCTGATCCTTATGAAGTCGGGCAAGATGCCCGAGGTGCCCGGCAGCCAGGCCTACGCCTCCTTGGTGGGCCTCTACCTGCCCACCTGGACCGGCGTCCTGTTCATCTGGCTGGTCATGGCGGCCACGGTGGGCACCGTCGGTGCCGCGGTGGTGGCCATCTCCAACATCATCGGCAACGACATCTACCGTGCCTACATCAACAAGGCCGCCACCGACGATCAGGTCAAGAAGGTGGCCCGGGTGCTGGTGGTTATCGTCACCCTGGCGATCATAGCGGTTTCCCTGACGCCGCTGTCGATTCTGATGGTACTGTTGTTTATGCCCATGTACACCGCGCCCTTCGTGTTCGGCTTCGTCTCTTCCCAGTACTGGAAGTGGATCAGCGCCTGGCCGATCTTCATTGGCGGGCTGGTGGGCTTCGGCGTGGGCACCTACATGTTCCTGGGCATGGGCCTGTGGGGCTGGGCCATGATAGCGGCCTTCGCTTCGGCTGGCATCATCACCCTGGTGGGCAGCGCCATCGCCAAGGACAACTTCGACTTCGAGGCCTTGAAGCAGTTCAAGGGCTAAGGTGCCGGAGAAGAACCACAACGGCGATAGCCGTTTGACAAAGGAGCAATGACATGGGTGCCACAACGTTTCTATTGTGGGCTGCCATAATCTCCAGCGTCGTAGCCCTGATCGGCTATGAGATCTGGAACGTCATCGTGGTGGGCAAGGATATGGCCAACATTTCCCGCGCCTCCCACGAGCAAAGTGACTAACCTGACCCCTCGCGCCCCTGGGGCGGGGCGGGGCCTGTCGCCCGTTCCGCTCCGGGGCGCCATATAAAAGCATCCGGGTTTAACCGGACCAAATGAGGTGGCGGCAATGCAGTTGGACATCAACGCCGACATGGGCGAGAGCTTCGGGATGTACAAAATGGGCAATGACGCCCAGTTCATGGAGTTCGTCTCCAGCGCCAACGTGGCCTGCGGGTTCCACGCCAGCGACCCCACGGTGATGCGTCAGACCGTGGCCCTGGCCGCCGAACGCGGCGTGTCCGTGGGCGCCCACCCCGGCCTGCCCGACCTGCAGGGTTTCGGGCGGCGGGAGATGAAGCTCACCCCCGAAGAGATTTACGACAACACGGTTTACCAGGTGGGCGCGCTGCAGGCCTTTTGCCAGGCCGCCGGCCTCCGCCTGCATCATGTAAAGCCGCACGGGTCGCTGTACGGCATGGCCTGCCGCTCCGAAGAAGTGGCCCGGGCCGTGTGCCAGGCCACCTTGGACATTGACCCCGAATTATACCTCTACATCATGAAGAAGGGCGTCGCCGGCCCGCTGGCCGAAGAGATGGGCCTGAAGGTGGTGTATGAGTTGTACGGCGACCTGGATTATGATAACCAGGGCAATCTGGTGATCACCCGTCACCACGAGGCCCTGCAACCAGAGGACGTGTCGGCCAAGGTCCTCAAAATGGTCCAGGAGGGCAAAGTGACCTCCACCGAAGGCGCTGAGATCGACATCTCGGGCAGCTCGGTTTGCCTCCATTCCGACACCCCGGGGGCGTTGGAAATTTTGAAGGCCGCGCGCCGCGCGTTGGAAGAGGCCGGAGTGGCAATAGCCTCGCCGCCTCTGTAGCGCCAGGGCCGCCTGGCCCGACCGTGGGCCGGCGCCGGAGCGCCCTAAAAAGACAGTTTTTTAATAATAACGAGCCCTTGCCCGCTGGCTCACAAGGGCCGATGCGTTCGGTTCTGCCGGGGAATACCGGCTGGGCAGATGAGCGCTAAGACGGCGGGGTTCATTGCATGATACCCGCCAGCGAACCCGGCCACGGCCGGGCGGCTGGGGGAGACACCCGAGAAACGATAGGAGCGGAGCGCGGCCGGCACCAGCGGCCGTCCCGCCGGCGACCCGAAAGGGGGCACTGACCATGAGCCAAGGCAAATACCAGGTCATATTGGACACCATGCCCGAGACTGAATCCCGCCTGGAGATTCTGTTTCGGCAGGCCGGCGACGGCTTCATGCAGGTGGAGTACGGCAGGGAGCAAAGGGCCCTGTTGCAGGACTCCTTCCGCATGCTGGCGGTCAACGACATCATCCTGGCCAAGGAGATTCCCGGGCTGATCGAGACCGTCCCCGGCATCCGCACCAACATGCTGCACTACGATCCCCTGGTGATCAGCGAAGCCGAGTTGATCGCGGCGGTCAAGGAGGCCGAGGATTCCATGCCCACCATCGACGACGTGGTGCTGGCCTCCCGCCTGATCCATCTGCCCATCGCCTTTGAGGACAGCGAGACCAAAAAGGCGGTGGCCCGCTATGTGGCCGAGGTGCGTCCCGAGGCGCCCAACGTGATCGACGGCTACAACCTGGAGTACATGGCCATGTGCAACGGGGTGTCGGTGCGTGAGTGCAAGGATATGATCCTGGGCACCGACTGGTTCAACAGCGGCGGCGGCTTCTGGCCGGGCGGGGCCTTCCTCTGGCCCACCGACCCGCGCTGCGCCATCGTGGTGCCCAAGTACAACCCGCCGCGCACCTGGACCCCGGAGGGAGCGGTGGGCATCGGCGGACCCTGCGTGTTCACCTACACCACCCCCACCGGCGGCGGCTACCAGTTGTTCGGGCGCACCATCCCGGTGTTCCAGTTCTCCTGCACCCACCCACTGTTCAAAGACGGCCCCTTCCTCTACCGCAACGCCGACCGGGTGCGCTTCCACGAGGTCAGCGAGAAGGAGGTGGTGGAGATCTACGACCACGTGCACGACAAGACCGACTACGAATACCAGATCGAGCAGGGCGAGATCAAAGCCAAGGAGTACATCCAGTGGTACGAGTCGGAGGAAGTGCAAACCGGGATGCAAGAGCTCAAGGCCAAGCAGGCCGAGGGCACCAAGAAGGCCCCGCGGCTGTAGGGCGATAAGGAGCAAGGCTTATGCTGAAGATAATCAACGGCGGCATCGAGACCCTGGTGGAGGACTGGCCGGGACGTCTGGGCTATCTGGGCAAGGGCATGAGCGCCTCGGGCGCCTTTGACAACGTGGGGCTGGGCCTGGCCAACGTCTTGGTGGGCAACCCCTCCGGCGAGGCCGGCCTGGAGATCACCGGCGGCTTTTTGGAGGCGGAGTTTGACGGCGACCACGTTATCGCCATGGGTGGCAGCGACATGCAGCCCACCATCAACGGACAGCCGGTTCCCCTGTGGGAGTCCATCAAGGTTGGCGCCGGCGTCGTGATCAAGTTTTTGCACATCGGGCCCACCGGCTTCCGCTGCTATCTGGCGGTGGCCGGCGGCGTGGACGTGCCCGCCTATTTGGGCAGCAAGTCCACCTGCATCTTCGGCTCTTACGGGGGCTTTCAGGGCCGGGCCCTGGTGGAGGGCGACGAAGTGCTGTTCGGGGAGCCCTCGGCGGATTTGGCCGCCCTGGCCGGGCGCAAACTCAAAGAAGGCGCGGTGCCCCAGCTGACCAACGAGCTGGTGCTCCGGGCCATCCCCGGGCCCAACACCTGCCCGGATTACGTCACCGAGGAGGGCATGGACCTGCTGTTTGAGCGGGTGTCCAAGATCCAGCACACCTCCAACCGCTCGGCCTACCGTTTGGAGGAGCTGCCCGACAGCTTCTTCGCCCGGGCCGACGGCGGGGTGGGCGGCAGCCACCCCTCCAACATCATCGATCACGCCTACGCCATCCGCGGAGCTTTGAACATCTGCGGCAACACTCCCATCCTGCTCATCGCCGACGGCCCCACCCTGGGCGGCTACATGTGCGCCCTGAACGTGATCAACGCCGACCTGTGGAAGGTGGGGCAGGGGGCGCCGGGGCGCGACTTCATGCGCTTTGAGCTAAGCAACCAGGACGAGGCCATAGCTGCCCGCAAGGAACAGAAGGAACTACTCAGCGAAGCGTCGCTGGCTTGAAAAGGCCGGCGGACTCATCGGACAGAAAGAGGATAAATCATGGAAAAGAGCGTTAACGCCATAATGCCCGGTCTGTGCGCGCGCGTGGTGGTGGCCGAGGGCGATCAGGTGAGCAAGGGCCAGGAAGTGGCGGTGATCAACTGCATGAAGACCGAAATACAGGTGAACTCCGAATACGACGGTGTGGTCACCAAGGTCATCTCCAAGGAGTGGGACGAGATGCAGGTGGGCGATCCCATGGTGATGCTGGAGGTGGAGGAGTAGATCCGGATCATGATCCAAAAACTGCTCATAGCCAACCGGGGCGAGATCGTGCCCCGCATCATCCGCTCCTGCAGGGAGCTGGGCATCGCCACCGTGGCCGTGTTCTCCGAGGCCGACCGGGGCGCTCCCTTCACCGCCGAGGCCGACGAGGCGGTATTGATCGGCCCGGCCAATCCGGTGGAGAGCTACTTGAACATGGAGGCCATCGTAGCCGCCGCCATCGAAAGCGGCGCCCAGGCCATCCACCCCGGCTACGGCTTCCTCTCCGAGCGGGGCGCCTTTGCCAAGCAGGTGGCGGACGCCGGCCTGATCTGGGTGGGCCCGCCGCCGGAGGTCTTGGCCGCCATCAGCTCCAAGTGCTACACCCGGCGCCTGGCGGTGGAGGTGGGGGCCGAGGTGACCCCGGGCACCCTGGAGCCGGTGAATACGCCCGAGGAGGTGGCCGCCTTCGGCAACGAGCACGGCTGGCCCATCTTCCTCAAGCTGGACAAGGGCGGCGGCGGCAAGGGCATCGAGATGGTGGAGTCCGCCGAGATGGCCGCCGAGGTGCTCCAGCGCGCCCAGAGCATCGGCGAGATGGCCTTCGGCTCGCCGGAGTGCTACATCGAGACCGTGGTGCAAAACCCCCGCCACATCGAGGTGCAGTTTCTGGCCGACGGCGAGGGCAACGTGGTCTGCCTGGGCGAGCGCGAGTGCTCGGTGCAGCGCCGCCACCAGAAGATCATCGAGGAGGCCCTGTCGCCGGTGGTCACCCCAGAAGACCGCGTCAAGCTCTTTGCCAACACCCAGGCCATCGTCAAGAAGATGGGCTACGTGGGCGCCGGCACCCTGGAGGGGCTGCGTTCGACGGACGGCGACTACTACTTCATGGAGGTCAACGCCCGCCTGCAGGTGGAGCACCCGGTGAGCGAGTTCCTCTCCGGGGTGGACATCGTCAGGCAGCAGCTCTTGATCGCCTCCGGTGAGAGTCTGGCCATGAGCCAGGATGACGTCGAACTAAAGGGCCACGCCATCGAGGCCCGGGTGTACGCCGAGGACCCGGAGACCTTCTTCCCCTCGCCGGGCACCATCGAAAGAGTCGTCTTCCCCGAGACCGGCGAGCACCTGCGGGTGGATCACGCCATCGCCGACGGCTGCGTGGTGCCGCCTTACTACGACCCCATGCTGGCCAAGGTCATCGCCTGGGATGAGGAGCGTTCCGGGGCTATCGTCCGCCTGGTGCAGGGGCTCAAGGACTTCCAGATCGAGGGGGTCAAGACCACCATCCCGGTGGATCTGAAGATACTGGAGCACCCCCAGTTCGCCTCGGGCGAGGTGGACACCAGCTTCATCGAGACCTATCTGGGCTAGCCCGCATATTTCATGAGGGCTGGGTGGCATCAATCAGCGAATCACTATTAATGGGCCCGTCATGAAAAAAGTGCTCACATTATCACGGCACAGTTTGTACCCATCGCCGGCACAGCCAGCCGCCAGCAGACAAGGCGTCTGGCAAGCGAGGGCCGCAGGCGTAGCTAAAGCTACGTCGAGGCCCAAGCGCAGCCAGCAACACCGTATGCCGGCGGCTGGCGCAGCCGGACACACGGCCTTCATGAAATATGCGGGTTAACCTTCCCGATTCCGTATTTCCGGGCCAGGCGTCGGCGCCGCCCCGCACCCTCAAAAACTCCCCCGCCCTTTCCCCTTTTTCCAAACCTCTTCCGCGTCCTTGCCCCCTGCCGCTTTAAATAAAATTGGGGCCCCTCGAGCGAGAGGCCCCATGTCTATTGTTGATATTTAAACTGGAGCGGCCGGTTATTCCTCCGGAGGCGGACTCAACGCCGCCGCGCCCGAGGCGAATTCAGCGATGTCATCGGCGTACTTTTCGGCCAGGTCCTCGAAAAACACCGGGATGCGTTGGTTGAGTTCATTGAGCAGCGGTAGCATGATCTGGCGGATCTGGGGATGGGCCGGCTTGGAGCAACGCAGGTCTATCACGTGGCGCCATTCGCGCAAATTGGCGCTCATCACGATCTCGGTCTTGAGGCTGTTGGGCAACACCGCCCGGGCCTCCTGGGCCTTGGCCCCCATTTCCAAGAGCCGCAAGTAGGCCGCCTCGCTGTCTTGCATGGATTGCAGCCAGGCCTGATACTCCGGCGAATCCTCGGCCCAGAACATGGGGCGGATCACGGTGATCTGGTTGCCGAAGCGCTCCTGAGAGTAGTTGGCGTAACGGGTGGATTCCTGGCTGTAGGCGGCCAGGCGGTGACGCACCAGTTCGTGGGTCACGCCCCGGTCGCAGATGAAGCGCACCGTGAGCAGGGAATGCTCGATGACGCTGTGGTGGCCCGAGGCCACGATGCGCCCCACAAACTTGGCCGCCGAATCATCGCTGATCAGATGCTCGGATTTGTAACAGGTGCGCCCGGCCCGCTCCACCAGGGCCAGCACCTCCTCGGCCGGAGGCAGAAACAGAATCTCGAACCAGGGTGAGATGACCTTCAAGATGTCGCTCCCGGCCGGCCCGGAGGCCCCGCCGTTCTAGGAGGTGCGCCGGGCCAGGTAGCTCTTCACCTGGGGCGAGGCCTGCAGCCTCAAAAGCACCGCCTTGGTGGTGGGCCAGGCACCTCCGATGGATTTATCCGCCTGGCTCAAAAGCACCGCCTGCAGTTGGCGCTGGCCCTTGAGCGCCGCGGTCAGGGCGTCGCGCAGGTCCTCGGCCAGGCGCTGGGCCTTGGGCGAAAGCGGCGCCGGCTTGGCCGCCGGTGCCTCGGCCTTGGCCTGAGCCTGGGGCTGCTCGGTCTGGGTCTGATACGGCAGCGGCGGGCCCGGAACCTTGGCGGGCTTGATCATCTTGGCCGGTTTGGGCGCCGGCGGGGCCAGCACGGTAAGGGCCATGCCGATCACCCGGCTGGCGATATCGGCCTCCACCTGGGCCCGCTGCACCGCCGGATCGTCGAACAGGGCCTTGGCCTGCTTGGCGTCCATGCGCTGTTTGGCCGGTAAAGCGCTGGCTCCGGAAAGCCCCATATCGCGGGCCAACTGCTCGTTGATCACCCCGGCCCGGGCGGATGGCGTCAGGGCGCTGTCCAGGAGGTTTTTGATCTCAAAGGGGCTGTATTTGAGCGGCTTGAGCAGGGCCACCGCGCCCAGGGCGGCCTGCAGCTTGGCCTCGGGGGCGGCCTTTTCGTCGTCTATCACCGCCTGGGCCCGGGCCAGGCGCTCATATTGATTGAGATAAGACCAGTTGGGATCGCGGGAGATGGCATCCACCAGTTTGTCAAGCACCTTGATGCCCTCGGCCTTGCCCATTTCCACGCCGAAGCCGGTCTGGTCGCTCACGCTGCCCCACAGCTTGCGCTCGCTGATGGAGCCCAGCTTCACCTGCACCTGATAAGCCCGCTTGAGGATGGGCTTCTTGAGACCCTTGACGTACCAGTCCACATCGGCGTTGATGGTGGTGCCCACCTTGCTGCTGGGCAGCAAATAGGTGCCCATGTCCATCTGGCCCTTGGTGCCCAAGTTGGCCACGGCGTAAATGGGCAACAGCAGGCCGTCCACCAGATAGGCCCCCATGATCCAGGGGTTGCTGCCCAGCTTGCTGATGGCGAACTGGTTCACCGTCACCTGCAGCTTGTCGCTCAGGCGTGCCGCCCCCTTTTCCTTGGGCCCGGGCAGCGAGGCGAACAGCCCGCTTCTTATTAGACCGCTTTTGATCACGCTGGTCATGCGCGGGGCGAAGACGTGCACGTTGGGATTGATGACCCCCTCGTCACTGGCCGGCCAATAACGCAGGTCTTCCACCGGGGGCATCACCGCCTTGAGACCGGCCTTGATCTGGGGTCCGGGGGCGGGCGCTTCCGCCTGTTGGCTGGTGGCGCAACCGGCCGCCAGGGCCAGGGCCAAAACGATGAGTCCAGCGAATTTTACAGCCGCTTTGATTCTCACTTAAACCTCCCAAAAGGGGACATTATCTCGCCCGAGGCTATCGTCTGGGCCCCGGGTTTGTCAAGCTTTCCAGCCTTGGGGCACACTATATCATGCCGACATATGCCTTTTTAAAAATCCGCCCGCCGATTTTATGGCCTCACGCCCCTGGGGCAGCAAGGCGCGGAACACCTGCCAGCAGTGAAACATTTCCTCCCAGAGCTGAAACTCCACCTCCACACCGGCCCCAACGGCCTTGTCCTTAAAGGCCAGGATGTCGTCGCGCATCAATTCGCCGCCGCCGACCTGGAGCAAAAGCGGCGGCAGACCACTCAAATCAGCCATAGTCGGCGAGGCCAAAGGAAGGCCGGGATCGGCGCCAGCCAGGTAATTGCTTTGGAGCGACTCCAGGCGCTGGCTGGTTACCCAGTCGCTGGCGCGGTTGCTTTCCATGGAAGCGCCGGGGAAGGTGAGATCGACCACCGGCGACATGCACACCGCCGCCGCCGGCAAGGGCAGGCCCTGGTCCCGGGCCCTTAGCAGGGTGGTGAGCGTCAAGGTGCCACCGGCGGATATGCCGGCCAGGGACAGCGAAGCCGGCTCCCGGCCCCGCTGTAAAAGCCATTCGTAGGCGGCTGCACAGTCATTCACCGCGGCGGGAAAAGGATGCTCCGGCGCCAGGCGGTAGTCGATGCTCAACAGCCGGGCCCCGCAGGCCGCCGACAGCCCGGCGCACAGGTCCAAATGGTCACGGGTGGAACCGATGGTGAAACCGCCGCCATGAAAAAACAGCGCGGTTGCCTCATCTCCCGCCCCGGGCGCGCTGATCCAGTAGCCGCGCAGATCGCCCACGTGAACCTCCTCCGCCAGGGGCTCCGGCCCGCTGCGAAACTGTTCGTAAAATCGGCTGAAGGCCTGGCGCAGTTGGGCCAGAGTCGGCGCGCCCAGGGGGCTCAGCTCCTTGATGAGCCTCAGTGCCTGTTGGGGGGATAGGTCCGACAAACCTTTTCTAGGCACCTTTCCCGGAGTCATCCAGCCCGATGGTGATGCGCACCTTGCCGCTGGGCGTGGTCTCGATCTCCTCCACCTGCTGGATTTCCGCCGCCACCCCGGGCAGGGCCTGGCCGATCATTTCCAGGATAAGGGCCTGGTCCTTTGCTGCCAGCGGCTCGCTCAGCACCAGGCGCAGGGTGAGGTGATCCAGGCGCTCCTGCACGATCTGGTAGCGCCGGATGGCCTCGAAATCCTTGAGCAGGTGGGGAAAGAACAGGCCGGTGAGGCGGCCGCCGTCCGGGGTGCGGATGGCGTCCATCACCCGGCCTGAGACTCCGGCCAGCCGGGGCAGGCCCCGGCCGCAGGGGCAGTCCCCCTCCAGCCAGGAGGCCAGGTCGCCGTTGGTGTAGCGGATGAAGGGCTGGGCGAAATTGTGCAGGTCGGTAATCAACAGCTCGCCCACTTGGCCCGGTTCCAGGGGCCGGCCTTCGTGGGCCACCTCCAGCATCAGGTTCTCGGCTGAGACGTGCAGGCCCTGGTGAGCGGGGCATTCGCTGGCGATCAACATGAACTCACGGCCGCCGTAGGTCTCGAACACCTCGGCGCCCAGGGCCTCTTGGATCAGCTCCCGCTGGTGGGGGTAGAGCCGCTCGGCGCCGGTGAGCACGCTGAGCAAAGGCTTGGCCGGCTTCCAGCCCCGGGCCAGGGCCCGGCGGGCCAGGGCCTCGGCCCCGGAGGGATAGGCCACCAGGCAGTCCGGGCCAAAGCGGTCGATCTCGGCCAGGGCCGAGTCGGCCTGCTCACCGGAGAGCATGCGGTAGTAGTCCACAAAGCGTTGGCGCAGAAAGGTCCGGTGCAGGTCCCGTTTGAGCAAGGTTTTTTTGGGCAGGGCCACGATGTCGCCGCTCCACAGGTGTAGCTGGCGCCGGCCGCCCGGGCAGCCGGCCCATCCGTAACCGCGCCGGGTGACTGCGGTGCGCCAGTGGTCCGAGGCCGGGCTCACGTAGAAATGCAGGGGCTGGCCGCCGGTGCCGCCGGTGGACTTGGCATAGGAGCCGGCGGGCATCGACTCCGGCTTAAAGCGCTCCGGCTCGGCCTGCAGCATGTCCTTGTCGATCACCGGCAACAACGTCAAATCGCGGCTGGCCACCACGTCATCCGGGGAGAGGTCGTGAGCGGAAAACCAGTCCCGGTAAAAGGGCACCTGGCTGGCGGCGAAGCCCAGCAGCTTGGCCATCTCGGCCCATTGCCAATCGGCCAGGGCCTGGGCGTCCCACCACTGGCTACGGGCCAGCATGGCCTCCAGGCCGGGGGTGGCTTTGCCTTTGAGCCGTTCAAAGGCGGGTTGCAACAGGGAATTGTAGAGCCGGGCGTAAGCCGGCCATTGGTCCCGGGGACTCTGGGCTCTGGAGCCTGGCGGGGCTATAGTGCTCCTCCCGTAGCGGGGGGACTCGCCGGGGCCGGCCTGCCCCGGCCAGAATTATCTAGAACGGGGCGGCCAGGCGGCCGGTCTCGTCCAGCTCCTCTTCGATGCGCAGCAGCCGGTTGTACTTGGCCACCCGCTCGGAGCGGCACAACGAGCCGGTCTTTATCTGGCCGCAGGACATGGCCACCGCCAGGTCGGCGATAAAGGTGTCCTCGGTCTCGCCGGAGCGGTGGCTCACCACCTGGGTGTAGCCGTTTCTTTTGGCCAGGTCGATGCAGGCCAGGGTCTCGGTCACCGAGCCGATCTGGTTCAGTTTGATCAGGATGCTGTTGGCGCAGTTCTGCTCGATGCCCATGGCCAGGCGCTCGGGGTTGGTCACGAACAAATCGTCGCCCACCAGTTGGATCTTGTCACCCAGGACCTCGTTCTGATAGGCCCAGCCCGCCCAGTCGTCCTCGGCCAGGCCGTCCTCGATGCTCACGAAGGGATACTTCTCCACCCACTGGGCGTACATGTCCACCATCTGTTCTGAGCTGAAACTGCCTCCACCGGACTTGGCCAACTCATACTTGCCGTCTACGTAGAACTCGCTGGCCGCGCAGTCCAGGGCCAGGGCAATGTCCTCGCCCGGCGCGTAGCCCGCCTGCTCGATGGCTTGGAGGATCACCTGTACCGCCTCTTCGTTGCCCGCCAAGTTGGGCGCGAAACCGCCCTCGTCGCCCACGCTGGTCACCAGGCCCATGCCGTCCAGCACCTGCTTGAGGTTGTGGAACACCTCCGCGCCCATGCGCAGGGCCTCGGAAAAGGTGTCCGCACCCACGGGCACGATCATGAACTCCTGGATATCCACGTTGTTAGGCGCGTGGGAGCCGCCGTTTAGAATGTTCATCATGGGCATGGGCAGCAGCCGGGCATAGGCCCCGCCCAGATAGCGGTACAGGGGCACCAACAGGGCCTGGGCCGCGGCCCGGGCGGTGGCCAGGCTCACTCCCAGGATGGCGTTGGCCCCCAGTTTGGACTTGTTGGGGGTGCCGTCCAGTTCGATCATGGTGGAGTCGATCAGCACCTGGTCCAGGCCGTCCAGCCCAGCCAGCTCCGGGGCGATCACCTCCTCCACGTTGAGCACCGCCTTGATCACGCCCTTGCCCAGATAGCGGCTCATGTCGCCGTCCCTGAGTTCCAGGGCCTCGTGTTCGCCGGTGGAGGCGCCGGAGGGCACGCAGGCGCTGCCCAGGGAACCGTCTTCCAGCATCACGTCGCATTCCACCGTGGGGTTGCCCCGGGAGTCCAAAATTTCGCGGGCTACTACTTTTTCTATGGCTAGCATGGCTTGTCCCTTTGCGTTTGCACGGTTGACCGAAGCAGGCCTTACTTAAGGTATCCCCGGGCGGGCTGAGGTGTCAAGAATTGGGGATGTCTGGGGGCTCGGCGACGCGAAAAAGTAATTTTTTACGGGTGACGGGTGGCCCAGACAGCTTGCCTGTCTGGGTGCCAAAGGCACAAGAGGTCCAGAAAGGTGTTACCCGGAATAATCATTATTGGTTGGAATAGCATTGCTTGTCAGTGTGCCGAGACCCACCTTCGCCATCCCTCTGTTGACATTATCCACAGAGCCAAAATAAATTGCGGCATGAGTTCGGGGGGGAAATTCGATTTTTCCGGCCATGCCCATTTCCTGACCTTTTCCTGTTATAAGCGCAGACGCCTCCTGGATGACGATTCAGCCAAGGGAGTCGTGGTCAATGTCTTGTCTTCCCAACTGACCCAACGTGGCGGCAAATGCCAGGGCTTCGTAGTGATGCCGGATCATGTGCATGCCCTGGTCTGGTTTTCAGAGCCCAACAAACTTAGCGAATTCCTAAAACAGTGGAAGCGGCTCACCTCTTATTCGATCAAGAAGAATGTGATTAAAAGCCAGCCGGGCTATGCCGGGACTATTCCTGCCAATGACCCGGTATGGCAGCGCCGCTATTATAGCTTTGATGTTGTAACCGAGGCCATGATGCGTGAGAAGCTGGGTTATATGCATGGCAACCCGGTCAAGGCCGGGCTGGTTTCACGGCCCGAGCAATGGAGATTCGGTTCCGCCAGGCATTACGAGTTGGGCCAACCGGTGGGGGTTGAGATCGGGATGCCGGGCTGAGTAAGTTCCAGAGTGGCCCAGACAGCTTGCCTGTCTGGGCTGCTGCAGGCACGAGAAGTCGAGTAGGTAGGTCGTAATAGATGCGATGGGTTGGTTCAGGAAGAAAAGGGGCTGTTTAGTTTTCTTTAAACACCATGACAATAAATCGGCATGCCCTGCTGAACCTCTTGTTGCTTCACAACCCAGACAGGCAAGCTGTCTGGGGCAACCGCCCATTGCGCCTACATAATCAAGTAGGGTTCCAGACACCTAATACATAAAGAACCATCATAACGGCGATGGAAAAGATAAGCCACAATCCCATGACCCTGATAAGCGCGGGCCACGGTAAATCGAATTGATGGAAGTCGGCAGAGCCACGCCTCCAACTCCTCACTCGCCGCCCCTCTCGATATGAAATGACAGCGGCGGGCATGGCGCACAAATTGACAACCAGAAGCAGGCATGTATCGGCGGGAATGATGAAAAGAATGACGAGCAAAAGCAGATACGCAAGCATGGGAAACAGCGGAAAAAAGGTGCGGGCGAATTCTTTCAAGCCTTCGTGCTTCGCTTGCTCGGTCTCCCGCCATATCAGCCACAAATCGCGGATAGTGGCTCTCTTGCCCGACCAACCCACATAGCCGGCCCACGTGACAAGGCAGATACCCGGAAAAATGGCCAACGCCATTTTCAGAGCCAGCCACGAAACTAGAAAATCCTGAAAATTTAACTCACTAGCGACCAACCCGCCATCCTCCCAACCGCTTGGACGCTCATCCCCCCTGACTCTCACCCCACTGATTCGATGACCTCGGCGATGACCTTGGGGTCCACGTTGTGCTTTTCCAGAACCCCCCGCGCCTTATTGGCTGCGTCCTCGCGGCGCAGTTCAGAGAGGTCTTTGCGCAGGCCCTTGCCCACATAAAACTTAATCAAGGCCTGGTAGCCCGACATTTCCTTGATGCGGGCTATATCCTTGAGGTCTTCCAGCACATCAATTGGCATGCGCATGGAAATCATGGTCGTGGGCCGCTTTCTGTTAAGTGTCATCTTCTTTTTCATAACCTACCCTTTCCCGGGCTGTGGCCAATCGGGCTGTGATTATGCGCCAGACACCGGCTTCATCGTCGCTGACCACCACAAACAATAGCCGGCCGGAGTCTGAATAGCCCAACAATTGGTAACGATATTCTTGGTTTTGGCTGTCTTCATACATTTTGTAAAAGGGGTCAAAAAACACCTCGCAAGCTTCCTGAAAACCGACTCCATGTTTTGTTTCGTTGGACTCTGCCTTGTTGTCATTCCAAACAAAGGGTTCGCCTTCCAATTCATATTTGACTTCCACCGCCGTCCCCCCCTTTGACTTCATACCCTACCAATATGTATTTACATTGTCAATACGCATCGCAATCTTCCCGACATGCTTATGGCTTGAACCCCCATACGGGGGTTCATTCCCCGCTGCTTGCGGCGGGGTTGTTCATCAACGGTGTTTCAGCACCGCTAAGTATTGTTTCACCTACCAACCCGTGGTCGTTACAATAGAAATGTCGGGCTAAACCTCTTGTTGCTTCGCAACCCAGACAGCAAGCTGTCTGGGCTACCCGGAGGGAGATAGAAAGAAATGAACAAATCTCAAGCCAGGTTTTGGTTCCCCTTGGCCTATGTTCTTGGCATCTTGCTGTTCTTTGCCTCGACCTACCCAAGCACTCCGGCGGCCGCCCAATCACAGGCTGACCGCCGTCAGGTGCTCTTGGAGGGCCAGGCCAATTACCGGGACCTGGGCGGTTACAAGACCGTGGACGGTAAGACCGTCAAATGGGGCCAGGTCTTTCGCTCCGGTGAGCTGGGCAAGCTCAGCGAGCAGGATGTGGCCAAAAAGCAAGACCTGGGCATCAAGACCGTGGTCAACTTCCTGACTCCGGAGGAGATCGCTGCCAGGGGCAAAGACCGGCTGCCCCCGGGGGCGCGCGAGGTGGGGCTGCCCATCTCCGGGGAGACTGATGAGGACCTGGTCAAAATCATTCTGGAGGCCCGCCGGAAAGCGGATTTTTCCCAGGTTCCCAAGGAACTCAACCCTGAGATACATCGGATCCTCACAGGCGAGGCGGCCAAGGAACAATACGCGACCCTGCTCCGGCTGGCCGCCGACCCAGCCAACCGCCCCCTGGTCTTTCACTGCTCCCACGGCGTGCACCGCACCGGAACCGCCGCCGCCATCCTGCTCTCCGCCCTTGGCGTGCCCTGGGAGACGGTGCGCCAAGACTACCTGCTGTCCAACAAGTACCGGGCCGCGGAAGTGCAAAGGCGCCTGGCCCAGTTGCGCCAACAAGCGGCCCAAAAACGGGGCATTGCCCCCGAACAGGTGGACATGACCAACATGGAGGCCTTCTACATCCTGGAAGCGGCCTACATCGACGCCACCCTGGATGAGATAAACAAACAGTACGGCTCCATGGACCAGTACCTCAGACGTGGGCTGGGCCTGAGCGATAGCGAGATCCAGCGCCTGCGCGATGAGTTGCTGGAATAGCCCGGTCACCTGCCGGGGGGCCAAGGACACGCGCACCATCTGGGCCAAAGAAGGCCGGCACCTGCACATAAACTGGGGGCGCTGAAAGCTTAGCTTTTTCTCTGGATGAATTTGACCGAAGGCAGGCCCTCAAAGTCAGCATCCTGAGTCCATATCGTCGCCTTGTGAGCCTGGGCGGTGGCTAAGATAACGCTGTCAGCCAAGGGCAGCTTGTACTGCACCCCCAAGCGGGCCGCCTCCAGGGCCAGGGTCTCCTCCAGCGGCTCCACCTTGCCCTGTCCCATGGCGGCGGCCGCCTGCAAGGCCGGGCCCTCGCCACGTTGGGCTAGAATGCGCTTAAATACCTCCAGAACGCAGATGGTGGGCACCAATAGATTGGAGACCTCGGCCAAGGGTTCGGCGAAGAAATCTGCGTTGGGCCCGTCGGCGAAGAACTCCAGCCAGCCGCAGGAATCCACCAGGTTCATACCCGGTCCTCCTCGCGCTCCAGGCTGGTGTCCAGGCCGGGAAGGAAACCGCGCATCTCGCTGGGTTTTTTTATGGGCACCAATTCCAGGCGATCACGGTACTGAATGACCTGCACCTTGTCGCCCGGCTTGATTGCCATGCCTTCCCTGATCTTCTTGGGAATGACCACTTGAAATTTCGGCGATACGGTCACGGATAACATAATAGCTCCCCCTTGAAATATTAATCATACTATAATGCTATCGATCATATTTTGCAATATATATTTAATTTTGTAATACTTATTATCTATCGACATACCTTGACAAAACAAACCCCGCCAAGTGGCGGGGCCTTATTAATTTAACTATCCTGAATAACTAACTCTTTCCGCTGAGCCGCTCCAGGTTTTCGCGGGCGAAATCCAGGCTGGGGTCCAGGTGCAGGGCATGCTCGTACATCTTACAGGCCTCTTCGATGTTGCCCATCTCACGCAGATTGGAGCCGATGTTGGCGTAGTTGATGGCCTCGCCCGGCGCCATCTCGATAGCCTGGCCAAAGGCCTCGATGGACTCCTCGTGCTCCTTGAGCATGAAGTGGCAGAAGCCCAACAGGTTGAAGATCTCCTGGTGGGGCTCGTCAAAGGAGGCGGCCCGGTTCAGGGCGGCCTTGGCCTCCTCGAAACGGCCCAGGTCCTTGAGCGCCACTCCCATATGGGTGTGGATGCTGGCCTCGTCCGTGGCCGGCGGGTTGAGTTCCAGGGCCTTTTGCAGGCTGCTGAGACCCTCTTCGGGCCGCTCCAACTCCAGCAGGGCCAGGGCCCGGAAGAAGTGCAAGTAATAGCTTGAACCAGCTCTTTCGAGCATTTGGTTGATGGTGTCCAGGGCCAGCTCCGGGTCACCCAATTGACTGGCCAGCTTGGCGGCGTGGAAGATCACGTCGGTGCCGCTGGTGCGGTAGGCGAAGTGGGCGCCGGGGATGATGCAGTACACCGAAGGCACCTGCAACTCAGAGTGAGTCACATTGACGATATAAGTGGTGAAGTCACGCTCTTTAAGCGCGGCCACACAGGCGTCCACCTCGTCTTTGAAGTCCTCCCGGCTCAGGTCAGGCAGGGAATCCAGGGCGACCGTGCCCGTCGGCTCCATGACGTAGGCCGCCTCCTCCAGGGTCTGAAACTTGGGCAGGGCGCTGACCAGGTAGTTGGTGTGGGTCTGGAAGTCGCCGGCCAGTTGGGCCACCTCGGTCAGGGCCCGGATCAGGGCCTTGGCCGGGCTGGTGGCGGTGCCGGCGGCGTAGACGATCTCGCTGGAGGCGGGGAAGCTCTCGGGGTCGTAGCACAGGGCGCCCACCGAGGGGATGCCCATGTCGCAGGTGAAGTCCTTTAAAAACACCTTGATGCCCGCGTTCTCGAACTTGGCGATCAGGTCCCGGGCCACCGGGTCTGTGACGCTGTCAAAGTCTATGGCCGGCGTGGGCCGCTCCTCCAGGGTGACCATCGCCGAGATGTGGCGCTCCACGATCTCGCACACCGCCTGCAATACCGCCTCTTCCAGGCAGTTGCCCGCGGCCGGGCCGTTGTACTCGTTGATGGCAAAGAACCAGCCCAGGGGAAGGTACTCGTCGCGCGCCTCACCCAGGTTCCGGGCCCAGGCCCAGGTCTGGGGCAACAGGTCATACACCGCCCGGCCCCGCTCCAGGTCGCCGGCCGGGTGATACACCGACTTGGCCGCCTCCACAAAATCCATGGCCGCCTCCCCGGCCTGGGGGGCGGTGAGCCAGGGGAAGTCGGTCTTTTTGATGAAGTGGAAAAAGCTGAAGCGCTCGGCCAACTCCATCAGGGCGCTGGCCTCGGCCTGGATGGGGCTGGCGCCCTTGCCCATCTGCTTCTGGGTGCCGGTCAGGCCCTTGGCCGCGTCGCCGCAGATGCTGATAAACACCGGCACGTCCAGGCGGCCGGTGTCGATGCGCACCGTGGAGCGCAGGATCTCCTGGCCCAGGTCAGAAAAACGCTGGCGCACCCAAGCCACGGTCTCCTCGGGCGGGCGGGCCTTGTCCAGTTCTTTGTCATAGGTTTTTGGGGCTGGCTTAAGCTCTATTCCCGATGAGTTAGGCGGGTTGGCCACGATGCGCTCCACCCCCAGGATTCGCCTGGGTCTTGCTTGGGTTGGGGTCCTTCTGCACGGCCTTGCTTCTGCACATAATTATGTATAGGCTAGGGCCTAAAAGACGGTGCCCGCTTTATGCATACAAAGCGGGGCACCGTCCGTGTGAACTGGATTAAGCGCTGGTACTAGACGCAGCCAGTGGGCTTGGCCAGGCCAGCCATCTTACAGGCGCCTTTGCCGGGGCCGCTGGGGAACAGCTCGTAGATCTGCTTCAGCTTGTAGCCGGTGACCTTGGTCATAATGCGGACCATGGGGGCGATGCCGTTCTTCTTGTAGTAGTCCTGGAGGTAATGGATGACCTTCCAGTGCTCGTCGCCCAGCTCGGAGATGCCCTCTTGCTCCTTCACGTAATGCGCGAAGTCAACGTCCCACTCCTCGGGGTCTTGCAGGAAGCCGTCCTCGTCGACTTCGTAATCTTTGCCTTTGTAGCTCACGGTAGGCATCTTGAGTTTCCTCCTTTAGGAATTTAAATCAGCCTTACGGCCTTTTGTTCACTTGGGGTCAAAAAGCACAATGAACTGTCTATCAATAAGCCTTAGTGCTGTCAAGCACAAAGTGCCCCTTTTTGTGGGGTTTGTGCCTGTCTTCTCTTGCCCGGAGCACGCACTAAACCCCCAAGAGCCATGGGCCTTATGGGCCTTGGCCCTCCGGGGCGGGCATGAAAAAAACCGCCTCTAGAGAAAGCTCCTGACCTGCTCCAGGCCGGCCTGGACCCGGGCGATTTTATCCTCGGCTTCGGCCACCTTGGCCCGCTCCTTTGCCACCACCGCCGCCGGGGCCTTGGCCAAGAATCCCTCGTTGGCCAGTTTCTTCTGGCTGGGGGCGATTTCCTTTTCCAATTTGGCCAATTTTTTGGCCAAACGGGCCTCTTCCGCCGCGAAATCCACCAGCCCCTCCAAAGGGACATACACTGTCACCTGAGGCAGCGCCGCGCTGGCCGCCTTGGCCGGGGGTGAGCCCTCGGCGGCCCAAGCGGGCGCGGAGGTCTTGGCCAGGCTCATGATCCGCGCCGCCTGGTCTTCCAAGAGATCGGCCACCCCGTCCTGGTGCGGGGTCAGCACCAGGGGCACCTCCTGGCCGGGATTGATGCCCATCTCGCCGCGGATGTTTCTGATGCCTCCGATCACCTCCATGACTAGCTGCATGTCCGCCTCCGCCGCCTCGTCCCGCTCCTCCGGGCCGGCGGCGGGCCAGGGCGCGGTCATGATGCTGCCCTGGGCGCCTGGGAGGCGCTGCCAGAGTTCCTCGCTGATAAAGGGCATGAAGGGGTGCAGGATCCTGAGCACCCGCGAGAAGACCTGGGCCAACACCGTCCGGCTGGCCGCCTGGCCGGTTGGGTCGGCCTCATCGTACAAAGAGCCCTTGGCCAACTCCAGATACCAGTCGCAAAACTCGTGCCACACGAACTGGTACACCGCGCTGGCCGCCTCGTTGAAGCGGTACTCCTCGATGGCCTGGGCCACCTCATCAGCCACCCGCCCCACCCGGCTCAGAATCCAGCGGTCTTGCAGCTTAAGCCCCGCGGGGGCCTGGCCCGGCGTCCAGTCCTCCAGGTTCATCAGGGTGAAACGGGCCGCGTTCCAGATCTTGTTGACGAAGTTGCGGTAGCCGGCGATGCGCTCTTCGCTCATCTTGATGTCGCGGCCCTGGGCGGCGAAGGCGGCCAGGGTGAAGCGGAAGGCGTCGGTGCCGAAGTCGTCCATCACGGTCAGGGGATCGATCACGTTGCCGGTGGACTTGGACATCTTCTGGCCCGAAGCGTCGCGCACCAGGGCGTGGATGTACACGTCCTTAAAGGGCACGTCGCCCATGAACTTGATGCCCAGCATCATCATGCGGGCCACCCAGAAGAACAGGATATCAAATGCCGTGACCAGGCAGGAGGTGGGGTAGAACTTCTTCAGCTCCGGGGTGTCTTCCGGCCAACCCATGGTGGAAAAGGGCCACAGGCCGCTGGAAAACCAGGTGTCCAACACGTCGGTCTCCTGTTCCAGCTTGACGTTGCCGCACTCGGGGCAGGCCTCCGGGGTGTCCCGTCTGACGATCACCTCGCCGCAGGCGCAGTACCAGGCCGGAATGCGGTGGCCCCACCAGATCTGGCGGCTGACGCACCAGTCGCGGATGTTGGTCATCCACTCGTAATAGGTCTTCTCCCACTGGGGCGGCACGATCCTGGTGTCGCCTTCCTGCACCGCCTTGAGCGCCTCGGCGGCCAGGGGCGCCACCTTGACGAACCACTGCTTGCTCAAGATCGGCTCCACCATGGTCTTGCAGCGGTAACAGTGACCCACCGAATGCAAATACTCTTCCTGGTTCTCCAACAGGTCCTGGGCCTCCAAGTCCTCCAGCATGCGCTTTCTGGCTTCAAAACGGTCCAGGCCGGCGTAGGGTCCGCCCTCTTCATTGATGGTGCCGCTGTCGTCCATGACCCGCACCGAGGGCAGACCGTGCTTCTGGCCGATCAAAAAGTCGTTGGGATCGTGGGCCGGGGTGATCTTCAGGGCGCCGGTGCCGAACTCGGTGCTCACGTATGTATCTTGGATAATGGGCAGCTCACGGCCCAACAGGGGCAAAAGCACGATGTCGTCGGGCAGGTCGGCGTAGCGGGGGTCGTCCGGGTTCACCGCCACCGCGGTGTCGCCCAACAGGGTCTCGGGCCGGGTGGTGGCCACCACCAAATATCCGCCCACGCTCTTGAAGGGGTAGCGGATGTAGTACAGCCCGCCGCTGACCTCCTCGTGCTCGCTTTCCAAGTCGCTGAGCGCGGTGTGGCAGCGGGGGCACCAGTTGATGATGTAGTCGCCCCGATAGACCAGGCCCTCTTCGTAGAGCCGCACGAAGACTTCCCTCACCGCTTTGGAGAGCCCCTCATCCATGGTGAAGCGCTCCCGCTGCCAGTCGCAGGAAGCGCCCAGGCGCTTGAGCTGGTTGATGATCTTGCCCCCGTATTCGGTGCGCCATTCCCAGACCCGTTCGATGAAGGCCTCCCGGCCCAGGTCGTGGCGGTCTTTGCCCTCGCTGGCCAGTTGGCGCTCCACCACGTTCTGAGTGGCGATGCCGGCGTGGTCGGTGCCCGGCATCCACAGCACCTCGAAACCGGTCATGCGCTTGTAGCGGCAGAGGATGTCCTGCATGGTGTTGTTCAGGGCGTGGCCCATGTGCAACTGCCCGGTCACGTTGGGCGGCGGGATCACGATGGAATAAGGCGGTTTCTCAGAGGCGGGGTCGGCGTGGAAAAGCCCCTCTTCTTCCCAGTATTCATACCAACGCCGCTCCACCGCGGCCGGCTCGTAAGACTTGTCAAGCTTGTCAGAAGCCATGGGGACTCCGTTTGCCGCCGGCTGGCCGGCTGGCCAGAAATAATGAATCGCGCAAAATAAAAGGGCGGGGAGCCTTCTCCCTCGCCTCTTACCAGCCGCCCGGGCCGGTGGTCTAGTCTACTACGCCGTCTTGGGGCTTGGCGTCCTGCCTTTTCAAGGCCTCCAGTTCCTTGGCCAACTGCTCGGTGACCAGGCGGGCCACCACTTCCTGCACCACCTTGGCCACCTCTTCGCGCACCGCCCGCTCGAAGATCTCCTCGGCCCGGGCCGGGTCCAGCCCGCTGGCAGTCGGCGCCGCCTGCTTGGCCTTTTCTGGCGCTGCCTCCTTGGCGGCTGGCGCTTCCGATTTCGGCTTCGGCTTCGGCTTCGGTGCCGGCTTTGCCTCGTCCTGGGGCTTTTTGGCCTTGGCGGCGGCAGCGCCGGGAACGGCTCCGGCGGCGGCGGCAGTGGCTTGGGCCGCGCCAGATTCCTCTGTTGCTTTGGCCGGAGCCTCTTTGGTCTCGGGCTCGGCGCCGCCCTTGCCGATCTCGGCCAACAGGCGGTCCAACTCCGGATCGCCGGTGCCGCCCGCCGGGGGCTCGGGCTGGGCCGGGGCCGGTTCGGCCGGGGCTGGTTCGCTAACCGCGGGTTCACTAACCGGGGGCTCACTCTGGGCCTGGGCCTCCAACTCGGCCAGGAGAGACTGCAGGTCCTCCTCAGCCGGGGGCGCCTCCATGGCCGGCGGCTGCCCGCCCATTTCGTTCAGGAGCTTTTCCAGGTCGTCCTCTTGGGGAGGCGGCGGGGTGTCCTGGTTCAATTCGGATAAAAGCCGCTCCAACTCGCCGTCGCCCGAGGCGGGCGGCTCACCAGCCTCCGGCGCGGCCGGTGGGGGCACCACCTCGGCCTCGCCGATGGGACGCACCACATCGGTCAACTCGATTATCTGGGCGTCATCGGGCGGTGTTTGGGGATCGGCCAAGGCGCGGTCCTCCCTTACTGGACATATCGCCAGAAACCTAACATATTCAAGTCTTAGGGTCAACTTGGGCCCTGAGACCAGGCAGACGCAACCAACGCCTGCCTGAATCACAATGCATCAGTTGAACCCCCATACGGGGGTTCATTCCCCGCGGCTTGCCGCGCTATAAAGCTGAAATTTTCCCCTTGATACCCCGCTGCTTGCGGCGGGGTTGTTCATAAGCCGAAAAATTTTGAAGGAAAAAATGAAACTTGCCGATGGGTGGGTGGTTTCAGTATCAAGGGCGGTTAAACCCGCCCGGCGGCGGAACCGAGAAGGCCCTGGTCTCCTGGTCGGGGTGCGGGCGTGAAAAGGCGGCCGTCACTCGCCACCACCGCCCTTCCTTGTCATTTGGACCGCCCGTTGACCTGTATTCATGCCACTGGAACAGGGGGCGCACCCGTATGCCGGGAATTCCCCGGGACGCCCCCTTTTTTCCTTACATGCCTGTTTCCCTCCTCCCCCGCCTCTGCTAAACCGCCGCGCGTACCGGGACTACGCCGCCCGCTGCCGGGCCGAGAATATGCTCTTGGCCAGGGGCACCATGGCCTTGAACTCTGAGTTGAGGCTCTGGGCCCCGTCGCACAGGGCCTTGTCCGGCTGGTGATGCACCTCCACGATGAGCCCGTCTGCCCCGGCGGCCACTCCGGCCATACCTAAATCCACCACCAGCTCACGCACCCCGGTGCCGTGGCTGGGGTCCACGATCACCGGCAAGTGGTAGTGGTGCTTGAGGTAGGAGACGTTGTTCAGGTTGAGCACGTTGCGGTACACCCTATCGGCGGTCTTGTCTCCCCGTTCGCATAAAATCACCTGGTGATTGCCCTCGTACAACCTCAGGGCCGCGCCCAATAGCTCGTTCATGGACACGTGGTCGCCGCGCTTTAAAAGCACCGGCTTGGGGTCTTCCACCTCGGCCAAGGCGTCCAGGAAACTGTAATTCAGGCAGTTTCTGGCCCCCACCTGCCAGATGTCGATCTGGTATTTCTCGAACAGGGGGATGTCCCGGGCGTCCATGATTTCAGAGATCACCGGCATTGCGAATTTCTCCCGGGCCTCGGCCAGCAGCTTGAGACCCTCCTCGCCCAGGCCCTGGAAGCTGCGGTGGATGGTGCGCGGCTTGAAGGCCCCGCCGCGCAGCAGGTTGGCCCCGGCCTGGGACACCAACTCCGCGGTCTTGAACAACTGCTCCCGGCTCTCGATGGCGCAGGGCCCGGCGATGAGGCTCAGGTCGCGGCCCACCTGGTGTCCGTTGTCCAGGGAAATCACGGTGTCCTCAGCATGATACTGCCGGGAGAGTTCCTTGAAGGGGTCGGATATGCGGTGCACCCTCTTCACCATGCTCAGGGCCTGGTACTTGTCCTGGTTCAGCTTGGAGACGTCGCCCTGCACGCCCACCATGGTGTAGGTGTCACCGGAAAAGATGTCCAGGCGTTTGCGGGGCACGCCGTCCTGGGCCAACTCACTTACCACGGTTTCCAGGCCCGCCTTGCCGGCGCTGGCCTTTAGCTGAATGATCATGATTCCACGCTTCCCTTCTGCCTTGAATCTTTGTTGCTAAACCAAAATAAAAAACCCACCGCCAAGTGACGGTGGGCTTTGTTGCTTTGGGGGGCTTTAGTTTAAGTCAAACACGCTCCGCTCAGCTCACCGTCTCAGGGGTGGCATAAAAATAATAGTAATAAAACACGCCCAGGCCGGCGGCTTGGCTGCTAAATATGTTGGTGCCTTGGCTCATGTGTTTCATCACTGCGAATGTAGTCTGACTTATTGGCAATCTTAGACCCAAAGGCCTGATCGCGCAACAAAATAAAAGGCCTGTAATTTATTTGTAAAGAAGAAGAGTTGGTAAAGGGTAAATGGGGCGGCTTGGGCCGGTTGCGGCTGACAGGCAAAGCGTTGCGCCGCCTGCTGCCAGGTTCGTTTTCCACTTGCCAGCATAGCCCTGCGGCTGATGATCAGGCGGTGGGACCGGCTGAACCAGGAGCGTGGCTTAAATACAACGGGCCCGGCCTTTACGGAGAACCCGGCATGACTCCGGCAGGCCTTTTTCTTTACCTTGCCAACCTCTTTTCTTCTCCGCCCCTCGCCGCCACATCACTTGGCGGCCCGGTTTTGGGCCAGGGTCCGGAGCCGGCGCATGTAGGCCATGTTGCGCGGGTCGGCCTGGGGGGTGTCCTTGGGGGTCTCCATCACCCCGCCGGCGTCACGCAGGCGGGGTTCGCCAGCCAGGGCGGCGAAGCACTTGCCACCCAGCAGGCCCTTGCCCAAATGCGTATGCTGGTCCCGCCGGCTGCCCTTGGGGTGCAGGCTGTCGTTGAGGTGCCACATCTTGACCTTTTCCAGCCCCAACACCGTCTCCACCTCATCCAGATAGGCTGACACCGCCGCCTGGTCAGACAGGTCATAGCCCGCGGCCCAGGCGTGGGCCGTGTCCAACACCACCCCAGCGGGATAACCTTTGAGCAAGGCCAGCATCTGGGCCAGATCCTCCAGGCCGCCGCCCAACTGGCCGCCGCCGCCGGCGGTGTTCTCCAGCCAGCAGGCCGCGCCCTCCCCGGCCAGGTCCAGGGAGCGGCGCACGCCCTCGGCCACCCGCGCCAGCCCCCAGTCCAGGTCCTTGTCCTGGCGGCTGCCGGGATGCACCACCACCGCGTCGGCGCCCAGCAGGCGCGCCCGCCGGAGCTGGTCGGCCATGGCCTTGATGGAGCGCTGCCAGAGCCGGGCTTTGGGGCTGGCCAGGTTTATGAGATAGGGCGCGTGCACCGCCACTGGCCTCAGGTCCGCTGCGGCCAGGCCGGTGGCGAAGAGTTCGGCCTCTTGTTCTTTGAGCGGCTTTTGCTTCCAGGTGCGCGGGGTGCCGGAGAAGATCTGCAAACACTCCAGGCGCATCTTTTTGGCCTGGGCCAGGGTGGCCTCCAGGCCCGAGGCCACGGATAGATGCAGGCCGAATCGCATGGTGAGGGCTCTCCCGGGTGTGGGTTGCTGACACAGGCTGTCAGTCAAACATGACAGTTGGAGGCAGAGGCGTCGAGGGGGAAGCGAAAGAAAGGTGGTTGGGAAAGGGAATGAAAAATAGAAGAATGTGCGGGCAGAAACCTTGCAAATAAAGGCTTGCGGAGTGGAACGAATACAGTAATAGACGTCATCGCGAGGAGCAGCTTGGCAAAAGATGCAGACCTGCGCGATCTTAGGTTTCCCCTTTTTTGGCTCACTAAAGACAAAAAGCTTTGGCCAATCCCTCGGCCGATTCCTGCCGTTAGCAACCAGTGTCGTTGCGAGGAGCGCCAGCGACGAAGCAATCTCTGCTTGGATCAGGCGCCCACGAGTTGTGTGAAGCCCACTTGTGGCAGAGATTGCTTCGCTTCGCTCCGGGCGACAATATGCAATTTTTTATAGCAAGCGGGATTGGTCAACGCCGCTCAGACAAGCCATTCCTCCTGGCCGGGTGGTTATCAAAAGTAAAGGGAGGATTGCCACGGGACGGTGGTGAGGCCGTAACATTCATTGCCAGCCTACTGCCGCCGTCCCTCGCAATGACCACTATTGCTTGGATTCGGTCTGGACGTGTGATCAAGGCCGGACGCCGGGGCAAAGCCCGCTGAGTTGCCAAACATCAAACGCAAAAGAGCCCGGCTTTTTACCGCCGGGCCCTTTATGGCAACATTTTCATTTCTAAACCCGCTCCGCGGAGCAGGCAAACCCACTTAAAGCAGCTTCGGCCCCCCACAGCGAATTGTTTTTCCCTTACTCGCCTCTTCTCTTTTCTTCCCGGCCCCCGGCCCTCACTTGGCCTTGATGGCGGCCAGCATCTTCTCCACCGCCTCGCGGTGCTCCGGGGTTTCCAGGGCGGCGTGGAAGCACTGGATCTCATAGGCCAGGGTCTGCTCCAGGCTGGCCCCGGCCCCGTGCTTGAGCAGGGCCTTGGCCATGGAGGTGGCCGGCGCGGGAAACTCGGCGATCTCCGCGGCCAATTCCACGGCGCGGGGCAGCAGCTCATCCGGCGCGCAGACCTCTTTGATCAGGCCCATCTCCTGGGCCTCCTCCGGGGTCACCTTTCGGGCGGTGAGCACCAGCTCCATGGCCCGGCTCAGCCCGATCAGGGCGGGCAAGAGGTGGGAGGAACCGAACTCCGGGGTCACCCCCACCCGCACGAAGCCGCAGGAGAGCACCGCCTCGCTGGAGGCCAGGCGGATGTCGCACATCAGGGGCATGGTGAAGCCCCAGCCCACGGCCGGGCCGTTGATGGCCGCGATAATCGGCTTGGGGAAGTTGGCGAATGCCCGGGGAAACTCCAGGGAGGTGAAGCGGTCGCGCTCCAGGAAGTCGCCTCCTTGGGCAAAGGCTTGGAAGCGGCCCAGGTCGGCCCCGGCGCAGAAACCGCGTCCGGCGCCGGTGATCACCACCGCGCCCACGCTGTCATCGGACGCCGCCGCGGCCAGGGCCTGGCGCAACTCCACACCCATCTCGGTGGTCAAGGCGTTGAGACGCTGGGGCCGGTTCAGGGTCCAGATCTGCACCTTGCCCTGCTGCTGGATCAAGACGGTCTTGTCGCTCACGTTTATCCCTCTCAGCCCATTTCCCGGTTCAGCTTGGCCAGGGCCTCTTGGGCCTGGGCCACGGTGCGCTCCATGATCTGGGCCACGGGCAGGACCTCATCCATGATGCC